>JBKJLU010000197.1:0-28326 GCA_046596815.1 Acidimicrobiales bacterium
AGCGTGGCAGGCCGACGGCGCCCGCACCCCCGCAGCCTGGTTGACGGCCCGATGCCATCTCCCCGCAACCGAAGCGAAACGGCGCTGCCGGTTGGGGCGCGAGTTGCGTCACCTGCCCGCCGCCGAGAAGGCCTGGCTGGCGGGCAACATCACCGGGGCCCACGTCAGCCTTCTCGCCTCTGCTCGCCGACCCCGCACCGAGGAGGCGATGGCCCGCGACGAGCAGTTCCTCGTCGACAACGCCAAATCGCTCTCGTTCAAAGGGTTCGCAAGGACGATCGCCTACTGGTCGCAGCGGGTCGACCCCGACGGCGCCGAGCGATCGGATGCAGAAAAGCGCGACGACCGGAGCATGCACCTCTCCGAGAGCTTCGGCGGTATGTGGTTCGGCAACGTGACCCTCGATCCCGTCTCGGGGGCGATCGTGTCGAAGGAATTGTTGAAGCTCGACAAGGAGATGTTCGAGGCCGACTGGGCCGAGGCTCGCGCCCGGCTCGGACGGGAGCCCGCCTTCACCGAGTTGGAACGCACGCCGGCCCAACGACGCGCCGACGCACTCGTCGAGATGGCCACACGCTCCGGCACCGCTCCCGAAGGCGGCCGCCGGCCCGAACCCCTCTTCACGGTGCTCGTCGGTTGGGAGACGCTGGCGGGTCCTGTCTGTGAACTCGCCAACGGCACGGTCGTGGCGCCGGGCACCCTCGTACCGTGGCTCGATCGGGCGTGGCTCGAGCGCATCGTCTTCGAGTCACCGTCGAGGGTCCTCGACGTCGGCGTCAAGCGGCGGCTCTTCGAGGGCGCAACTCGACGGGCGGTGCAGGTTCGTGACCGCGAGTGCTTCCACCGCACCTGTGACGAGTCAGCCGACCACTGCCAGATCGACCATGTCATCCCTTGGTCAGCCGATGGACCGACCATCCAGAGCAATGGTCGCGTGGCCTGCGCGGACCACAACCGGCGCCGCCACCAGCGCCCTCCTCCGAATGCACCGCCGTGACCCTGGGCGTGGTTCAGCTGGACGCGGGGTCGCCGGCGGGAAGGACGTCGCTGGCCAGGGACGAGCGCTTCCAGTCGGGAACGGGGGTCTCGACCTCGGGCCGGGGGACGAATTCCGAGCGCTCGACGAGCGTGCGGCGATGGAGGTAGCGGGGACAGTTGGGGAAGACCTCGCGAACTGCCACCCGAACCACCAACTGCGCGCCGGTGTACTCCCCCATCAACGGATCGTCGGGATTGATGGATGCCGTGCCGTGGATGCGCATGCGCGAACCCTCCTCGAAGTTCACGAGCAACAGCCCAACCTCGGGGTTGACGAGCGTGTTGCCGAGCGAGACGAACATGCCGTTGCCGTCGTAGGAAGGAAAGGCCAGCGTCGACTCGTCGAGCGCGCGGAGGAAGCCAGGGTCACCCCCCTTGTACGAACAGCTGGGGCGTCCCTCGGCGTCGGCCGTGGCCAGAAAGAAGCAGTCGAGGCGGGCCAGGTAGGCCTGTTGGTCTGCGGACAGGGTCGCGCGCACGATCTTGTCCTCCATGCGGTCGGCCAAGCGACGGGAGTCGAATCGGTCCTGCATCTCCCGGCTGCCTTCGTGGTAGCGCGTTGACGTCATACCCCGACGGTAGCGATCACGCCGTCGAGGCGCCCGGACGGATCCTCAAGGAGCGGCCGCACCTTCACCATGGCCGGCCGGCGTGGGGGCTCGCTGAAGCCGAACCTGGCCGGCTGGGAGAAGGGAACCAGAGGGCCCGCATCTCGCCCGTCCACCATCGCTGAGGCGCCCGCCAACGGACGGTACTCATCGGCGCGATACCACTCCCGCACCCCACTCGGGCTTGTCCCGAAGGTCGTGACCCCCAGGATGCGGCGGGCGATCGGGCCCTCGATCCACCGGGTGAACGAGGGCGGCCGCAGACGGCTGAACGGCAGCCGCCACCCCGGTCCGGCCCGGAGGTCGAGCGAAACCACGCCGGCGTCGAGCCGCAGCCATCCCCCGCCGAGGGCGCCCTCGATCGGCCCTTCGATCACGCGGTCGAACTGGTAGACGGCGGCGATGAAAGCGGCTGCCTCCGGGCGGTCGACCAACAGCACCCGTTCGCCGTCCGGGCGCGCCCACATGACATCGCGCAGCGGCCCGATCGGCGACTGCGACCACCACCCGACCACGAACCGATCGCCCGAGGCGAACCCCGCGTGGGAGATGGTGCCTAGGAGTTCGAAGCGCGCTGGCGTTCCCGACTCCCCGTGCGCTGGACGATGATCCAGGTGGCTACGGCGAAAGCGATCGAGACCGCCGCCAACACGACGTGGACGGCCTTGAACCCGGTGGACCGGGCCTCGTCGCCCACGATGTTCCAGATACGGGTGCCCCAGACGTAGACCGTCCAGATGGCGAAGGCCCGAAGGACGATGCGGGACGAGCGACTCACGCCTCCGACGCTAACGCCACGGGCGGAGCTACCCGAGATCAGGCCGACCGGCCCGGCCGGCCCGGCCGACTCTTGCGTTCGAGCTGTGCGACCAAGCGGATCAGGGGCAACGTGATGATCAGATAGGCGATGCCGCCGGCGACCAACGCCGAGCTGTTGGACCGGGCGTTGGCGAAGTCACGGGCGAACTTGGTGATCTCCTTCCCCCCCGCCAGGGTGCCGAGCACCGCCAGCAACGACGTGTCCTTGAACAGCAGGACGAGTTCGTTGGTCAGCGGGGGGATGACCAGCCGGAACGCCTGGGGCAGGATCACCTCACGCATCGCCACCCACCGCCGCATCCCAAGCGATCGGGCCGCCTCCATCTGGCCACCGGGCACACCTTCGATGCCCGCCCGGAAGGTCTCGGCCATGTAGGCCCCGCCGACCAACGACAACGCCAGGCAGCCGGGGAAGTATTTGGGGAAGGGGAACTGCCAGCCGGTGGCGATGGGGATGCCGAAGCCGATGAAGATGATCGTCAGCAACGCGGGCAGGCCGCGCAGCGTGTCGGTGAAGACGGCGGCTGGCCACCGCACCCACCGGGTGCCGCTCAATCGGGCCAACGCCACGAGCAGGCCGATGGTCAGTCCGCCCGTGAAACTGAACAGGGTGAAGACCAGCGTGTTCTTGGCGCCCTCGGTCAGCAGCTCCGGGAGCATGTCCCGGATGATCGAGAGGTTGAAGAACTCGTCGAAGAAGGTGCTCAGTTCGACTTCGCCTGCGCTCCGAGGTACTCCTTCAGGATCTGGTCGTAGGTGCCATCGCTGCGCAGTTCAGCCAGCGCAGCGTCGACCTTCTCGAGCAACTTCTTGCTCTGCTTCGGGATGACGAAGCCGTACGCCTCGGCCTCGTTGGCTTCGAAGGTCTTCGACACGGCCGTATCGCCGGTGGTCTCGGCGTTGTAGGAGTTGATGGGGAAGTCCTGGACGACGCCGTCGATCTGCTTGGCCTTCAAGGCGGTGAACAGCTCGTCGGCCCCGGTGAACTCCTTCACCTCGACGCCCGCCTTGGCCGCCTCGGCCGTGGCGAACTCGGCGCCGGTGGTTTCGGACTGCACGCCGATCGTCTTGCCCTTGAGGCTGGCGAAATCGGTGAACGTGGTTGCGTCCTCCTTGCGCACCAGCAGCGACTGGCTGATCTCGAAGTAGCCCTCGGAGAAGTTGTTCTCCTTCTTGCGCTCGTCCGTGATCGACACCGACGAGGCGATGAGGTCGCAGTTCCCCGCGGCCAACGCCGCGAAGATGCCGTCGAAGTCGGTGTCGCGGAAGTCGGCCTCGAGGCCGAGCTTCTCGGCGATGGCCTTGACCAGATCGATGTCGATGCCCTTGACCTCGCCGTCTTCTTCGTATTCGAACGGGGCGTACGGAATGTCGGAGCAGGCGGTGAGCTTGCCGTCCTCGACGGTGGAGATCTCCGACGTCGACTCCGCTTTGGGACTGCTCTCCGAGCCGCAGGCGGCGAAGGAGAGGAGGGCGACGAGAGCGAGAGCGAGTGCGGAGCGGCGGGGGGAACGCATCATGGTTGGCTTCCTTCGGAGAAGAGGTCGAGTTGGTCGGGGTCGGTACGCGGCGGTCGGGGAAGGCCCCAGACCAGGTGATCCATGAACACCCAGGAACGACGATGTATCGACGTCGGTCCGTAGGCCCGAAGCGCCGACTTGTGGCGAGGACACGGATAGCCCTTGTTGAGCTCGAAGTCGTAGGCGGGAAAGTGGGGCGCTTCTTCGCGCATCATCCGGTCACGCGTCACCTTGGCGAGAATCGAGGCGGCGGCGATCGAGAGACACGTGGCGTCTCCCTTGATGACCCGTTGCGTCGTGCCGCGACCGATGAAATCCCAGTTGCCGTCGACGAGCACCTTGTCGGGCTCGCCGACGCCCAGTCCGTCGATGGCACGGCGGGCGGCAAGTTTTTGCGCAGCGGTCATGCCGAGGTCGTCGCACTCCTGCTGCGACGCATGGCCCACCGACCAGGCCTGGCACCAACCGGCCACGCGCTCGAAGAGCTGTTCGCGCTCTCGCTCGGTGAGCATCTTCGAATCGCGGACCTTGTAGACCCGCCGATCCTTTGGCAGCACGGCGGCGCCCACGGTCAGCGGGCCCGCCCACGCACCCCGCCCGACCTCATCGACCCCGACGACGACGTCGTGTCCCGAAGCCCACAGCGCCCGCTCGAGCACGAGGGAAGGAGCGTCCTTCTTCGTGGGCTTGCGCTTCATCCGCAGTGCGGGTGGCGAGCCACCTCTCACGAGATCACCAGCGTCATTCCCGGCGACGTTACCGGCTCGCTCCTTCGCAGAGTTCGACCGCCGCTTCGCCCTCGATCACGCGACCGATCACGACGAAGCCAGCGTGGGCAGCCAGGTGCTCGGCGGCAGCCGGCGACACCGACGCCAGTAATCCGCCCGAGGTCTGGGGGTCGTAGGCGATGGCCTCGAGCGCCTCGGAGACCGTCGTGCGAACTCGGCCCTCGAGGTGCGTGCGGTTCCGGGGATCGCCGCCCGTGCGGGTGCCACCCTCGGCGAGGCGCAGCGCACCCGGATAGAGCGGGAGCAAGTCCGCTTCGAAGCGCAACACCGAGCCGGAGCGCTCGGCCATTTCCCAGCCATGGCCGAGGAGCCCGAAGCCGGTCACATCGGTGACGGCATGGGGCGCCTCGCCGCCCGGGAGATTGGCCAGAGCCTCGGCGGCCGCCTTGTTCAACGTGCGCATGCGCAGGATGGCGGTTGCCTTCTCTTCTTCGGTGCCAGCGGCGAGGACGATGCCCGTACCCAACGGCTTCGAGAGCACGAGCACGTCGCCGGGGAGGGCGCCCGCCTTGGTCCAGATGCGGTCGGGATGGACGAGTCCCTGGACGGCCAACCCGAAGATCGGCTCCTCGGATCGGATGGTGTGGCCGCCGCCGACGGCGCCGCCGGCTTCGGCGACGACCTGCCCGGCGGCCGTGAGGATGGCCTCGATAGCGGCGATCGGCATCCGCTCAGGAAACGCGGAGATGTTGAGGGCGAGCACGACGCGCGCTCCCATGGCGAACACGTCGCTACAGGCGTTGGCGGCGGCGATGGCGCCGAAGTCGCCGGGATCATCGACGAGGGGAGGAAAGAAGTCGGTGGTCGACACCATGGCCAGGTCGTCGGCCACCCGATACACGGCGGCGTCGTCGAATGGCGCAAGTCCTACCAAAAGCGCTGGATCCGTGGATGCGGCCAGGTCACGCACCAGCGCCGATAGGGGCGCGGCGCCCCACTTGGCCGCGCATCCGCCGCAGGCCGTCCACTCCGTCAGACGGATGGGGTCGGAGGTGATCGAGTCGGCCATGTGTCCAGTCTGGTCTTTCAAGATGAATTCCTGGCACCAGCCCTTGCCACGAGCGCGGAACGCACCCAGAATGGGCACCTCATCGGGGGCGTTCAGAACGCGGACTTCCCCCCGAACGAAGGGTCCGGTCATGACGCTCGAACTGCAACCCGGTACCGAGGTGGAAGTGAAATGCACCTTCGATGCCAGTTGGAAGCGTGGATTCGCCGTGGAGGGCGCTTCGGAGCAGGGCTACCTGATCCGTCGGCGGTCGGACGACTCGGTGCTCCCGACGGCCTTCGCCCCCGACACCGTGCGGCCGGCGGACGTCGTCGCCGACCGCTGGATCTGACCTCGGCCCCGGCCCGCCGGAGCCGTACGCTCGGTCGATGAACTCCGAGCTGGCGCGAACAACCGTCGCCATCGTCCCGCACACCCACTGGGACCGGGAGTGGTACGCCCCGTTCCAGACGTTCCGACTGCGGCTGGTCGACCTCCTCGACGAGTTTCTCCCGGCGCTCGAGGACGACCTGTCCTACGCCCGCTTCCTGCTCGACGGGCAGATGGCCGTCGTCGACGACTACCTCGAGGTGCGACCCGAGGCCGAGGCGATGCTGCGACGCCTCGCGGCCACCGGGCGGGTGGCCATGGGGCCTTGGTACACGCTGCCCGATGAGTTCCTGGTCTCGGGCGAGACCCACATCCGCAATCTCCAGCTCGGGCTCGAGCGGGCGGCGGCGTTCGGTGGCGCCATGGACGTGGGCTACCTGCCCGACATGTTCGGCCACGTCGCCCAGATGCCACAGATCCTGAGCCAGTTCGGGTTCGGGCACACCGTCTTGTGGCGAGGCGTCCCGGCGGCCGTCGACCGCACCGCCTTCCATTGGAGCGCTCCCGACGGCACCACCATCCGGGCGCAGTACCTCGCACGTGGCGGTTACGGCAACGGCGCCGCCATCCCCGATGACGCCAAAGCCCTCGTCCGGCGTATCGCCGCCCACGAACGCGAGCTGGGCGACATGCTCGTCGGCGGCATCCTCTTCATGAACGGCACCGACCATCAGGTGCCGCAGGCCTGGCTGGGCAGGGTCGTCGCCGAGGCCAACGAGATCCAGGACGACTACCACTTCGTGGTCACGTCGCTGGCCGAGTATCTCAACGGTCCGGCCGCCGCCACCGAGGGTCTGGCGGCGTGGACCGGCGAGTTACGCTCGGGTGCCCGGGCCAACCTGCTCATGGGCGTGGGCTCGAATCGGGTCGACACCAAACAGCTGGCGGCGCGGGCCGAGCGGGCGCTCGAGCGGATGGCCCAGCCGCTGTGCGCACTCTTCCTTCCTTCCGATGCATGGCCGTCGTCGTTGCTCGACCTCGCGTGGCGCGAGGTCATTCGCAACGCCGCCCACGACTCGATCTGTGCGTGCTCGCACGACGAGGTCGTCGACGCCGTGAACCACCGGTATGCCGAGGCCAGGCAGATCGCCGACGGGCTCGGTGATCGGGCGCTTCGAGCGCTCGGCCGATCGATGGTCGACGCCGGGCCGGTGATCGTCAACCCCAGCGCCGTTCCACGGAGCGGCCTGGTCGAGGTCGTCATCGACGACGACACGCCCCTGGCCGGGACACAGGTCTTACGAGCTCGGCCGGCAGGCCCGACGGAGAGCCGCCGCATGCGTCCATCGGACGTGGCCTCGCTGCTCGGCCAGATCCGGGGCCAACGCTTCAGCGACAACTTCTTCGTGACCTCGCTGTCCGTCGAAGATCGCGAAGACGGGCCCGAAGTGGTCTTCCATCTCGACACCAAGCCGGCCGTCGACGCCAACGTCGAGGAGACCCGACGAGAGTTGTACGCGGTGCTGGGTTCGTCCGAGCACGAGTGGTTCCACGTGCGTATGCATCGCCCGCCGATGCAACGTCTCCTGGCACGCGTCGAAGACGTCGCCGGGTACGGCTGGCAGGCCTGGTCGGCCGACGCAGCGGCGACCTCCCATCCCGTGGTCGTGTCCGACGACGGACTGGCGATGGGCAACGGGCGGGCCGTCCTCTCCATCGATCCGGATTCGGGGACGTTCACCCTCGACGGGGTCGCCGGGATGGGCCGACTCGTCGACGACGGCGAGGCCGGCGACACCTACAACTACTGCCCGCCGACGACCGACTCGGTCATCGACACCCCGACCGCCGTCGATGTCGTGGTGATCGAGCGCGGTCCCGTCCGCGGCATCGTCGCCGTCGACCGGACGTATGTGTGGCCCGAGCGGGTCGATGACTCCACTGGCACCCGCGTCGGCGAACGAACGGTCGTGGTGCGCAGCCTGCTCGAGCTGCATGCGGGCGAGCGACTCGTGCGCGTCACCACCAGTTTCGACAACCACGTGCGCGATCACCGCCTGCGGGCATGGTTCCCTCTCGGCGAGCGCGTCGACGCCAGCCGGGCCGAGTGCGCCTTCGCCGTCGTCGAGCGCGGGCTCTCCGCCGAGGGAGGCCCCAGCGAAGCTCCTCTGCCGACCTTTCCCTCGCGCCGGTTCGTTTCCGCGGGCACGGTCACCGTGCTCCACGAAGGCCTGCTCGAGTACGAACTCGTCGACGGCGGCGCGGCGTTGGCCTTGACGCTGGTGCGGGCCAACGGCTGGCTCTCCCGGGGCCCGATGGCCACCCGTCCCGAGCCTGCCGGGCCGGTCGTGCCTCTGGAAGGACCGCAACTGCAGCGCCGGCTCGAGGTGCGCTACGCCGTGCAGGTCGGCCCGGCGGACCCCTATCGGCTCGTCGACGAGGCCTTCGTTCCCCTGGCCGTCGTCGTCGCTCCCGGCGGCGGGTCTCGTCCCTCGACGGGTCAAGAGCTGTCGATCGAGGGGGCCGAGGTGTCGGCCCTGCGTCGGGCCCCCGGCGGACTCGAGGTGCGGGTGTTCAATCCGACGAACGACGAGGCGACGGTGCGAACGGCCGGCCGCCGAGGGTGGCTCGTCGATCTCCGGGGCCGGCCGATCGAACCCTTCGAGGGTTCGTTCGCATTGCGCCCCTGGCAGATCGCAACGGCCCGCCTCGACGACTGAACAGCTACCGAACGAACTGCATCGTCAGCGAACGATCAGGCCGCCGAACACGGCCAGGAACCAGACGAGGATGGCCAGCCCGGGCAGCAGCACGAGCACAGCCAGGAGGACGAACTTCCGGCTGATGCCGGTCTTCGACGCCGCCGAGCTCGATGTCGTCGACGGTGCCGCTCGGGTCACGCCGTGGTCGGATTTTTTGGTGAGCAGCTTCTCCATGCGGTCGATGCCCGGGTCGAGGGGCTTCTCCGAATTCGGCGCCAGGTCGGGACGCAACCGAAAGATCGTTTCCACCAGCCTTTCGAACGGATCGAGTTTGCCCACGACGGCGTGCGCCCCGACCCGCTCGGCCTCATTCCTCGTCGCCAGGCCGGCTTCCGCCGTGTAGATCACGATGGCGGTTGCCGGAGCGGCCTCGATGATCTGGGGCACGGCTTCGAGGCCGTTCATCACGGGCATGGCGGCATCGACGATGGCGATGTCCGGCCGGTGGGTTTCGCACAGATCGATGGCTTCTCGTCCGTCGGCGCCCTCGGCGACGACATCGAAGTTCCCGTGCCGGCGCAGGCGGAGCGCAAGGAGTTCACGCACGTCTTGTTGATCATCGACGACGACGACGCGCACGCGTTGAGATTGCATAACGGACATCAAGTCTGCCCGTTCTGTCCGCACCGGTCGGTCATGCGTCCCTCATCCGAGCGAGGGATGTCCACGCCGGCAGCGCCAGAGGCGCACCCGGCCGATGTCCTTCAGGGTGCGGGCGCGGAGCCCCCGAAAGGCGTAACGACCGTCGTCGATGAGGGCGTCGTGCACGGTCTCGGACACCACGACGGCGCCAGGGATGGCGATGTTCACCGTCCGGCTGGCCAGGTTGACGACGGGCCCGTAGTAATCGCCCTCGCGTGCGAGCACCTCACCGGCCGCCAGGCCGACCCGCACATCGGAGAGCAACTCGTCGTCGGCATAGGCCTCCGAGAGCGACAACGCCGTCTCGACGGCCGCGCCGATGTCCTCGACCACGAACATCACCTCGTCGCCGATCATCTTGGCCACGCGCCCTCCGTGAATGGCCACCTGATCGAAGGCGAGGGTCTCGAATCGGCTGACCACCTCGGCCAACTCGACGTCGGAGATCTGCTGGCTCAGCGCGGTGTAGCCCACCAGGTCGGCGAAGCCCACGGCGAGCTGGACGGTCGGGCGACCCGATCGGTCGTCGGCCATCAACGCCCGACGACTGGCGGCCTGCAGGTGGCGACGCCACACGTAGTCGAGCAACCGTGACTGGGTTTCGAGCGTTCTGTCGGCCGACATCGTGAAGAGGTCCCGCTCGAGGGGACGACCCTGTCGTGCCCGCTGATCACTGCTGCGCACCATGGCCTCGGCGATCCGGGCGAGCGACGATCCGATCACCCGAGTCAATTGCATCGAGACGTCCACGCTGGTGAAGCCCATCGTGAGCATGGCGTTCACCGTTGCGAGGGCCTCGACGTCGGCGTCATTGAACATGCGGTCGTCGTCGCCGACGTCCGGGAATCCCAGCGCCCGCCAATAACGCTGGGCGAGCGTTCGATCGATGCCGACCGACTCCGAGAGTTCCGCGGGGGTGTACAAGCCCGGACCCGGGAGTGCGGCTGCAGCCACGGCCAGAAGACTCTCGAGGCCGTTGTCGCGGGCACGACGGATCTCATCGGCGGCGACGCCCCATTCGACGAGGCGGGCATCGGCCTCGTTGCGCAGGACTTGCTCGTCGTCCCCGGGCGAGCTCAGGTGAACGATCCTTCGCTCGCCGGTGGGCGCAATCCTGGCGCGGGCGCAAGGAGCGCCTCACCCTTGGACTCCGCCGTCGACCAGTCCGGATCGAGCCCGGGCGCCGTGAGCCGCAGCGGCGCCTCGACGAGACGCTGCTTGAGGTCCCAGAGCAGGGCCGGGCGATCGTCGTGCCAACGCACGGCAAAGGAAAGCGTTCCCAGATGGGTGGGCGCGTCGTGCACTTCGAGGTTCTGGCCACGCCAGGCCTCGGGGAGCAGCGAGCACATGGCCAGCGTGCCGTCGTCGGTTTCCCGCACGAGCAGGTTGCGAACCAGTCGGAGGAAGGCAGAGGCCGCCGGACCGTGGTGGCCGTCTCCTCCACACCCGCCGCCCGAACCCGGATGGATGGCCTCCGGCCACGTGAAGGTCTCGGTCGCTGACTCGACGAGCCAGACCAGACGGTCGAGGCATCGACGATCGCCGGACGCCAATTCGACCTCCGCCAGCTGCACGGTGAGCGACGGGTCGAGCCCGGGCTCGCCGCCCTGGGGTCGGTACACGGCCGATCCGACACACGACCGCTCCCGTATGGCGTCCGCCGACGCCACCACGAAGGGATGGTCGGCGGCCAGCAACCGCAACGGCGCGTACGCCATCAGGTTGTCCAGCGTCACGGTGTCGATCCGACCCGTCGGTCCCGCAGGCATCAACCGCGCCCCGAGCTGCTCGACCGCCCGCGTCATCGACGGTTCGAGACCGGCGCGGCGACGATCCGCCCACACCGCACACTCGGCCGCGAGGCGGTCTTCGCCCAATGCCCCCAGCAGTGCAGCGGCGTCGAGCAGTCCCCGAAGCGACCAGAAGTCCTCGGCCCTCCGGCGGCGGCGCTCGATCCATCGGGCGCTGCGTATGACGGCGTCGGCGTCGATGGCCTCGAGCGATCCGGTGAGGCGCCAGTGTTGGGCCATCGTGAAGAGCGCCGCCCCCGACGCGCTGGCGTCGCCGCGGTGATCGAGGAAGCGCCCGTCGACCCGCAGACGGGAAGGGAATCGGCGCACGACCTCGGCGCTCTCGGCGTGGAAGCCGAAAAGATCGAGCGCTCCGAGTTCGGCCGCCGCATCGCGAAACGAGAACGCCGCGGAAGTCACGGGCTCGGTCACCGACTCGTCTCCCGGGTGCAACGCCAGGAGGTAGCGGCGATTGGCTTCAATGGCCAAGGCCAACCGACCCTCGGGCAGCACGAGCCGCAGACCGCGTGACGACGTCTGCGCCTGCCAGGCGCGAACGACGTCGTCACTCGACGGGACGTCGTCGAGTGGCACGGCTTCGGGACCATCGACGCGGCGGTCGGGTCGTCGCCGCCGAGAGCCGGTGCCGCGTTCGAGAGGGACACCGACCCGCAATGTCGCCGTGTGGGCCAGCGGAAACACGAACGCCGCCGTTGCCAAGCCCGAGGGGCAACGCAGATCGGAAGGAAAGTCGCCCCCCGTGTCCTCGGCGACGACACGACGAGCCACGTCCCCATCAACGAGGGTCGATGCCACTGCGCCCTGTGGACGCTTCGGAAGCAGCAACGCCGAATGGCCGTCGACGCTCACGGTGTGCTCGTGCAGCTCCACGTGCTCGACGACGGCCAGACCCTCGGGGTTGTAGGGCCGGATGCTCAGCACCACGGCGATGGGCGTGGTCGTTCGGTTGGTGATCTCGGCGATGGCCATGGGCCGGGGCGAGGGCACGGCATACACGCGATGGACGGCGTCGCCGCCCCGAATGCGCATCGTCGTCTCGACCACCGGGGTTTCGTCCACGAGCTGTTGGCGAACCGCTGCCTCTCGAGACGGGAAGTGCCACCGATCCTCGCCGAGGATCCACCAGTCGAGTGACCAGCCCCCCTTCCAGGGCGTGAGCAACCCGCGCGGGTCGACGATGCCTCGGTGGGACGATGCCACGGTCCCGACCGCAGTCCAGTTGCGGAGGGTGACGTTGTCCGGCGTTGCTGACGATCGCCCATACGGAACATACGTCGGGGACTGAGGGTCGAGCTGACGCTCGAGCCAGTGAGGCCAGATCCAGTCGGTTCCCAACTGACGACCGGATCGTCGGGTCTTCGGCCTCACCGACCCGGGTCCGCGATGCCGTGCAACTCGGCCCTCGATTCGCGCTGCATCAGCGCAGAGATCACGTCCGCAGCCCGCTTGCCCTCATAGAGCACGGCGACCACCTGCTCGGCAATCGGCATCTCTATGCCGTGGGTGCGGGCCAGGTCGACGACGGCTCGCGACGTCTTGACGCCTTCCGCCACCATGTTCATCTCGGTGGTGATCTCTTCGATCGTCCGGCCCCGGCCGAGTTCCTCGCCGACGTGACGATTGCGGCTCTGGCGACTGATGCAGGTGGCCACGAGATCGCCCATCCCGGCCAGACCAGAGAACGTCATCGGCTGGCCGCCGAGGGCGACGCCGAGGCGGGTGAGCTCGGCGAGGCCTCGGGTGATGAGGGCGGCCCGTGTGTTGTCCCCGAAGCCCATGCCGTCCGCCATACCCGACGCGATCGCCATGACGTTCTTGAGCGCGCCCGCCACCTCACATCCGACGACATCGGGGTTGGTGTACACCCGGAGGACATCCGTGCTGAACAGACGTTGAAGGTCGGTGCACACCCTCTCATCGGCCAGGGCAACGACGGTGGCGGCGGGGTACCCGGCCAGGATCTCCTTCGCCAGATTCGGGCCGGTCAGCACGCCGGCGGCGCACGACGGGAGCAGCTCGCTGATCACTTCCGTCATTCGCTTCAGCGACTGCTGCTCGACGCCTTTGGTCAGGCTGATGACCGGCACTCCCGGTGTGACGAACAGAGCGGCCTCGGCCAACACCTCGCGGAAACCGTGAGACGGCACCCCCATGACGATGACCTCAGCGTCGTGCACCGCTTCTTCGAGTGACGAAGTCGCCCGCAACGTCTTCGGCAACTCCACGTCTGGGAGGTAGCGGGTGTTGCGATGGTCGACATCGATGTCGTGCGCGAGTTCGGAACTCCGCGCCCAGAGCCACGTGGGGGCGTTCTGCGCGGCGATGGACGCCACGGCGGTTCCCCACGAGCCTGCACCGATCACAGCGACCTTGGTCATCGAGCTCAGGTTAGTGACCGGCACCGCTCGTAGACTCGTTGCCGTGGGAAACGCGAAAGCCGCCGCCGTGCTCGTGCCGGTCAAGGCGTTCGCAGACGCGAAGTTGCGTTTGGCGCCCGCGCTCTCCCCGTCTGAGCGGGCGGCGCTCGCGCAGTCGATGGCCGAGCGCCTGATCGCCGCTGCGACTCCGATTCCTGTCGCCGTCACCTGTGAGGACCGTGGGGTCGCAGCCTGGGCCGAAGGTCTGGGGGCGAGGGTCGTGTGGACGCCAGGTACCGGATTGAACGGTGCCGTGCAGATGGGATTCCGCGAGCTCGTCGACGACGGCTACGACCTCGTGATCGTGGCCCATGCTGACCTCCCCCACGCCCAGCGACTTGAACGCGTCGTCGACTTCGACTCCATCACGATCGTTCCCGACCGACGCGACGACGGCACCAATGTGCTCGCCCTCCCGGCAAACGTCCCCGACTTCAGGTTCTCCTACGGTCCCGCGTCGTTCGCCCGTCATCTGGAGGAAGCATCGAGAACCGGTGGCCGCGTCCGCGTGCTCAGACTCCCGGACCTGCAGTGGGACGTCGACACCCCCGACGATTTGCCGTTACCTGCCAGCACCTGAACGGAAGCCGACCATGGAACCCACGACTGATCTGCCAACGCCGGCGCGCGCCCTCGCCATCGCCGCTCATCCCGACGACGTCGAGTTCGGGGCGGGCGCCACGCTGGCAAAGTGGGCCGCCGACGGGTGCCAGATCTTCCACCTCATCTGTACCGATGGGGCCAAAGGCTCGTGGGACCCATCCGAAGATCAGGCACGGTTGGTAGCGACGAGGCAGGAAGAGCAACGGGCTGCGTCACGCGCCCTCGGAGGTACCGGGGAGTGCATCTTCCTCGGATGGTCGGACGGCGAACTCGAGTCCGGACTCCGCCAACGGTGGGAGGTCGCGTACTGGATCCGGAAGTGTCGCCCCGACGTCGTCCTCGGCCACGATCCCTGGCGGAGGTATCGATTGCATCCCGACCACCGCAACGCCGGTTTCCTCGCCACCGACGGCATCGTGGCCGCGCGTGATCCCCACTTCTTTCCCGAGCAGGCCATCGCCCACCACCGACCGACGACCCTGCTGCTGTGGGAGGCCGAGGAACCCGACCACGTCGAGTCGGTGGCCGGGTTCGAGACGCGCAAGGTGGCCGCGCTTCTCGCCCACGCCAGTCAGTTCGAGACGACGATGTCGATCGAGGACGCCGCTTCGGGTGACCAGGTGACGGCATTCCGCGAGCGGATCGAACGTCGACTGGCCGAGCACGGGGCCATCGCCGGCGTTGCCCTCGGCGAGGCCTTCAAAGCGATGCGCGACCTCTAGGACCAGAACAAAACGGAGGGGGCCCGTGGGCCCCCTCCGTGCACATCGTTCAGAAAGGCCGAGTCAGCGCTTGGTCGCCTTGCGGGCGGCGGTAGCTCGCTTGGCCGGAGCCTTACGGGCCGTCGCCTTCTTGGCGGTGGCCTTCTTGGCCGGAGCCTTACGCGCGGTCGCCTTCTTGGCGGGAGCCTTACGCGCGGTCGCCTGCTTGGCGGGAGCCTTACGCGCGGTCGCCTTCTTGGCGGTGGATGCCCGCTTGGCCGGAGCCTTACGGGCGGTCGTGGCCTTCTTGGCCGGGGCCTTCTTGGCAGCCGTCGCGCGCTTGGCCGGGGCTTTCTTGGCGGTGGCCTTGCGGGCCGTTGTCTTCGCCGCCTTCTTGACCGTGCTCTTGGCGGCCGAGGCCGCCTTCTTCACGGTGCGCTTGGTTGCGGTCGCCGCCTTCTTCGCCGTCGCCTTCTTGGCGGTGGCCTTTCGTGCGGACGGTGCGGCCTTCTTGGCTGCAGGGCTCATTGGTGGCGTCTTGCCTTTCGCTCGCTACTTCTTCTTGGTGGACTTGGTGGCCTTTTTGGCCGGTGCCTTCTTGGCTGCGGTCGACTTTGCAGTCGTAGCGGCCTTCTTTGCCGGTGCTGCCTTCTTCGCGGGTGACGACTTCTTGGCGGCGCTCTTTCCATTGAGCGTCGTCTTGAAGGCAGAGCCCGGGGAGAATCGGACGCCCTTGCTTGCTGCGATCTTCACGGGGGCGCCGGTCTGTGGGTTACGGCCCATGCGCGCCGTGCGCGACGTCGGGTTGAACGTCCCGAAGCCGAGAACGGCTACACGGTCACCACTCTTGGTCGCATCCATAACGGCATCGACGAAGGCATTCAGCGCGCCCTCTGCCTGGCGCTTGTCGAGTCCGGCCCGCTGGACCATCTCGTCGACGAGTTCACCTTTGTTCACCGCCACCTCCTGGCGTTGTTGGGGAAGTTGAGGAAGTTGTTGCAATGAAAGAGGTTTTGCGCGGTGAGGTCAAGCACTCTCCGCCGTCGCGTCAGCCCAGAAGCCTTGCGCTACAAGGGTTTCGGAAAGCGAGATGCGGTGGATCCCTTGTTCTGTAAGGGTTTCAGGCCATGAGCGACTTACCCGATGGTCGATACGACGTCATCGTCGTCGATGCAGAAACATTCGACGAGACCACCATTCGCATCGAGTTGGCGATGGTCGACGGTGACGCGCGCGGTGATGTCATCACCATTCGCGGTCCGCGTCGCGCGTCGGATCCGATCGCGCTTCTCGGACTTCCCGGTGTTCTCATCGTGGAGAACGGCGTGCCTTCGTTTCACGTGGAGCGGGGTGCATGACAACGAGGTGGTAGGTGTTCACCTTGCTTGGGTACATGGCGCGATGTGCGTTGGACCGCCCGACTCGTTCTTGCCATCGTCGTTGCAACGACCTTGCTCGCGTCGGGACTCGGACTGACGTACCTCGGTGCGTCGACCGTTCGAGCAGCCGCACGTCATGACGGACTTCCAGAGATCGACCTGCGACCGCTGGCTCAGCGAAGCGAGATCGTCGCAGCCGACGGGACACTGCTGTCGGCGTTGTTCGAAGAGGACCGGGTTCCGGTCACGCTCGACCAGGTGCCCGACGTTCTCGTCGATGCCGTCATCGCGGTCGAAGACAGTGCGTTCTTCGACCACCGGGGTGTCAGTGTGCGCGGTCTCGCCCGCGCGGCAAAGGCGAATGTCACCGAAGGCGGAGTCGACCAGGGCGGATCGACGATTACCCAGCAACTCGTGAAGAACGGCATCTTGAACGCCGACCGGTCGTACGACCGCAAGGCGAAGGAGGCCGTGCTCGCCTTCCGCATGGAGCACGAACTCTCGAAAGAGCAGATCCTCGAGACCTACCTCAACACGGTGTACTTCGGGCAAGGCGCGTACGGCGTGCACGCCGCTGCCCGTCGATTCTTCGCCAAGCCCCTCGCCGAGGTGGGCCTGGCCGACGCCGCGCTGTTGGCCGGCATGATCTCCAGCCCCCAGGCCTATGACCCCGTACGACGTCCCGATGCGGCGAAGGCCCGTAGGAGTCATGCCCTTCGACGCATGGTGGGCCACGGCGTCGCCACACAGCCAGAGGCCGACGCCGCCGATCGGGCTCCACTACCGACGGAGGTGCAACGCGACGAGGCCCAGCCGAACGATCACTTCACCGAAGAAGTGCGTCGGCTCCTCCTGGGCGATGCGCGCCTCGGTGCGACCCCGGCGGAGCGATCGGCGCTGCTGTTGCGGGGCGGCGTGCGAGTGGAGACGACTCTCGACCCGGTTCTGCAGTCGCAGGCCGAACAGGCCGTGAGGGAGAAGCTCCCGCCAAGTGAGTTCACGGCTGCGCTGGTGTCGATCGATCCGGCTGACGGCGCCGTTCGTGCACTCGTGGGGGGCTCGAACTTCGGCGACGCCAAGTTCAACCTCTCGACCCAGGGTCGCCGGCAGATGGGGTCATCGTTCAAGACCGTCGCCCTCGCGGCATGGATCGCCGACGGCCACTCCTCCGAAGACCTCGTCGACGCGACCGCGCCGTGCCAGTTCCCGATGCCAGCGCCCGAGCCGGCTTGGACCGTCGACAACTATGACGGCGGCAGCGGGCAGGTCCTCGTCACCAATCTCAGGGAAGCCACGATCAAGTCATCGAACTGTGCCTTCGCCCGAGTTTCGCTGGCGCTCGGACCGCAGAAGATCGTCGACATGGCGAAGAAGCTCGGCATCAAGGGTGACCTGCCGGTCTTCAACTCCGTCGTCCTCGGCACCGGGGAGGCCACGCCACTCGAAGTTGCGTCGGTGTACGCCACGTTGGCGGCCGAAGGAATGCGCCGCGAGCCCATGTTCATCCGCAGAGTGATCGCCAACGACGGGACGATGCTCTTCGAGAACCAGATCATCGAAGAACGGGTGCTCGAACCGCAGATGGCCTGGACGGTGACCGACGTACTTCGGGGCGTCGTCGATCGCGGCACCGGGCGCAAGGCCGGAATCGGTCGCCCTGTCGCTGGTAAGACGGGCACGGCGCAGGAGTGGCGGGACGCCTGGTTCGCCGGATACACCCCGCAGTTGGCGACGGCGGTATGGATGGGTCACCCGAAGGGTCAGATCTCCATGCTCGACGTCGGTGGCATTCGAGTGACCGGCGGTTCCTACCCCTCGATGATCTGGTCGCAGTACATGGGGATGGCCATGGCTCCTCTCCCCGTGGTCGACTTCGCACCACCCGACGCCTTGGCGTGGCCTCCGAACAACTGGATCGGCATGCCTCCGCCTGTCCTTCCGCCGGGGTTCGTCCTCCCTCCGCATCTCGTTCCGCCGCCTCCGGTGCCCGCCGAGGTACCCCCGCTCCCCGACTCGCCGACCACCTCGACCACCTCGACAACCTCGACAACCTCGACGACGCAACGCAAGGGCAAGGGCTGAGCACTGCGTCACGAAGACCGGTGAATCGGGGAAGGATGCAGACGTCATGTCGACGCCCGACGCCCACGCAGATCACGACCACCACGTTCATGACGGCGACCAAGGGCACGGGCATGAGCACGAGGAGGCGGGCAGGGTCCGAGGGCTCCTCGGACTGAACCGCCGCCACAGCCACGACTCGGCCGCCAAGATCGATCGGGCCCTCGAGACGAGTGCCGACGGTATTCGAGCCCTCAAGTGGTCACTGATCGGCCTCGGCATCACCGCCATCCTCCAAGGCGGCATCGTCGTGCTCACCGGCTCGGTCGCGCTGCTCGGTGACACCCTCCACAACGTCGCCGACGCGTTGACGGCTCTTCCCCTCTGGGTGGCGTTCCGCCTCGGTCGGCGCAGGCGGACCCGTCGCTATACCTACGGGTACGGACGGGCCGAGGATCTCGCCGGCTTGGGCATCGTGGTTGCGATCCTGGCCTCGGCGGCGTTTGCCGGATACGAGTCGATCATCCGGCTGTTCAACCCACAACCGGTTCGCTATGTCGGCGTGGTGATGGCCGCCGGGTTCATCGGATTCGCTGGAAACGAGTTGGTCGCGCAGTACCGCATCCGTGTCGGTCGGCGGATCGGCTCGGCCGCGCTGGTGGCCGATGGACTCCACGCCCGCACCGACGGGTTCACCTCGCTGGCCGTCGTGGTCGGCGCCATTGGCGTCGCTCTCGGTTACGAGCAGGCGGATGCGTTGGTGGGGCTCGTGATCACCGCCGCCATCCTCGTGGTCCTCCGGTCGGCGGCGCGCGACGTCTATCGCCGGCTCATGGATGCCGTCGATCCCGAACTCGTCGACACCGTCGAACGGGTCGCCGGCGGTGTCGACGGCGTGAAGGAGGTCGAGGACGTGCGCATCCGCTGGGTCGGGCACCGGTTGCGGGCCGAGGTCGAGATCGCCGTCGGTCCTGCACTCAGCGTCGTCGACGGCCACACAATCGCCAACAACACCTCGCACGCCCTCCTGCACGAGGTGCCGCGCCTGACGTCGGCGCTCATCCATGTCAGCCCCGCAGGACCCGAGGGGGCGGCGAGCCACGCCGATCTCGCCCACCACGACGACATCTTCTGAGAGTCTTCAGGCGGATTGGCCGTGGCGCCCGGCGCCCGCCGCGAACCGAGCTGCGCCGGCCTGCGTCTCGCCTGATCGGATCGTCTCGAGGCCCAGCCCGGTTTCGCGCAACAGCGCGTCGTCCGTCGACAGGTCCCACTGCTCATAGGCCGAGCGGCGGTCGCTTCGGAGGCAACGTTGCGGAAGGGCCGACAGCTCTGCGGCCAGTTCTATCGCCGCCGCCCGCGCTCCTCCCGTCGCGACCGATCGATTGACGAGACCCATGGCGACGGCCTCGTCACCCGAGACACCCCGGCCAGTCAGCATCAGATCCATTGCGCGGCTCTGTCCGATGAGGCGGGTCAGCCGGATGGTGCCGCCGTCGACCAAGGGCACGCCCGACCACCGGCAGTAGACGCCGAACACCGCATCAGCCGCGGCCACCCGCAGGTCGCACCACAATGCAAGTTCGAGGCCGCCGGCCACGGCGTGGCCCTCGACGGCGGCGATGACCGGCTTTGAGAGCAGCATCCGGGTCGGCCCCATCGGACCGTCACCCTCGAGCCGCACTTTGTTCCCGTTCCCGCCGGCGACCGCTTTGAGATCGGCGCCGGCGCAGAAGGTTCCGCCAGCCCCCGTCAGGACGGCGACGGACAGATCGTCGTCGCTGTCGAAACGTCGAAACGCGTCGGCCAGTGCTGCCGCCGTCGGTCCGTCGACGGCATTGCGCACCTCGGGCCGATCGATGGTGATGACGGCGACAGGCCCCTCGGAACTGAACTGGACGGTCTCGGTCATCGGCTGACGCACCAGGCGCGTAGGGAGTCGAAAGGGAAGATGCCGGTGCCGTGGCCGTCGTTCCACGCAAAGCTGATACCCCAATTGCCGACGAGTTCGGCGTTGAGAATCATCACCTCGGGAGGTGATCCCTCACGCGGCCACGCGACCTGACCGACGCTTCGCAGGTCACGGCAGGCGGCGCACGGACAGTTGACCCGCAGCTCTTCGTTGGCGAAGACGCACACGTGACCATCGCCGAACGTGATCGTGACGCCGGTTTCGCGATCGACATCGACCTTGTCCGCGCGCGTCTGCGTGCCTCCGGCGTCGGAAGGCCTTGGCTCGTCGTCGTGCTCCGGGCGGGCGTCGCTCATGACGGCAGTCTCCTCCATCACCGGGGGCTCACCGACGCTCGCGGCCGACCACCGACCAGTGCGGTCCGGCGAAACGCCAGAGGTTCCCGGCCAGGCGGGCCACCATCAGCAGGGCGAGTGAACCCCAGAGGTAGGAGAGGGAAAGGTCGAGGCGAAGCACGATCAGCGCCGCCGGAATGAAGACGACGATGCCACTCATCGCCATGGCCTTGGCCAGGAAGCGGAGATCACCGGCGCCGATGAGGATGCCGTCGAGCACGAAGACGATGGCGTTGATGGGCTGGAGAACGGCCACGACGACGAGCACGTCCAAGGCCATGGCGATCACCTCGCGGTCGTCGGTGAAGACCGGCACCAAGAGGGCTCGGGCAGCAAGGACGACGGCGGCGAAGACCACCCCAGCGACGATCCCCCACTGCACCATGCGGCGTCCGGCGGCGCGAGCCTCGGTCGCCTCTCCGGCACCGAGGAAGCGACCGATCATCGCCTGCCCGGCGATGGCGATGGCGTCGAGAACGAGGGCCAGGAAGCTCCACAGTTGAAAGGCGATCTGGTGGGCCGCCAGCTCGATCGATCCGAGGCGGCTGGCGACGGCGGTGGCGACGGCGAGGGCCGCCAACAACGATCCCGTCCGGATAAACAGGTCGCGCCCGACGACCAGCAGCGCCCGAATGCGGCGGCCGACTGGCCCCAGGCCGACTCCGGCCGACCGCACATTGTTCACGAGGATTCGCAGATAGACGGCGGCGGCAGCCGTCTGGGCGAAGACGGTGGCCGCCGCCGATGCGGCGATGCCCATGCCGAGGCCGTAGACCAGCACGAGCTCGAGGATCAGGTTCAAGACGTTCGAGGCCACGGCGACGAAGAGGGTGCGTCGGGTGTCCTGCAGCCCGCGGAGATATCCGACCCCCACCAAGGCGATGAGCACGGCGGGCGCGCCGAGCGCGCTGATGCGCAGGTACGTGACGGCGTTGACGCGTACGGGCGCGGACGCCCCGAAGACGCCAACAGCCGCCGGCGCGAACAGGACACCGAGCACCAGCAGGAGGGTCCCGATGACGACCGCGAGCCAAAGCCCCTGGACCGCTTGGTGGGCGGCGGCCCGCTCGTCGCCGGCACCCACGAGCCGGGAGACCACGGCGGTGGTTCCGTAGGCGAGAAAGTTGAAGAGGAAGAATGACGTTGTGAGGATCGTGCCGGCCACGGCCAGACCGCCGAGCTGGGCGGTACCGAGATGCCCGACGACGGCGGTATCCACCAGGATGTAGAGCGGTTCGGCGGCCAACGCGCCGAGTGCCGGGACGGCCAATCGCAGGATCTGGCGGTCGTAGGGTCGGGCTGCGGGCAGAACGGTGACACTATCGACGCCATGCGGACGTATCGCTTCTACGGGTTCACGCCGACCGGAGCCGTAGAGATGGCGTCGGCCCTCAACGAGGACGGCATGCAGGCCGCCGTTCTCGACCCCGGGGCCCGTCCCCTCCCCGGCTGGGTGGTCGAAGCCGACGGAGAAGACCAGAGCGAGGGCCTGCTCGAGATGCTCGCCCAATTCTTCGGTGGCGCGTACGAAGGCGAGAATCTCTCCGGCGCGTGATGAGCATCCGCGTGCCCGACTTGCCGCCTCGGTAACTTCGAGCCAGGCCGCACCTCCGGGAGGCGAGATGGACACAAGCGACGATTTCGATCTCCTCGGCAAGGCGGTTGCCCGGGTACTCCGTGAGAGCTTCGCCGTAGCCGCCGACGTACGAGCGACGGCTTCGACACGCATCGATGTCGACGAACGTGCCCTCGACGAGCGTCTCGAGCGAATCTTTGCGGAGGCGACCGAATTGGCGGCGCGAGCGCAGCGCCGCCATGACCAGTCGAACGCCTCGTTCGATGTCGCCCTCGAGAGCACGCGCCGCGAGGTCGAGGAGGTCCTGTCGAGCTCCGTCGCCGAAGCCGAGGCCATCCGCGCCCAGGCCCTGGCCGATGCCCGCACCATCATCGAAGGGGCTCAGGCCGAGGTGTCGAGGGCAAAGGAGTTCGTCGCCGAAGAGCGCGTCCGTCTCGATGCCGAGCTGAAGGACCTCGTGCGTACGGTGCACCGTTCGGTTTCAGCCCTCGAGCGCTCCGCCCAGGGCGACCACGACCAATTGCTGCAGCGGGCGACATCCGAAGCCCAGATGATTCTGCGCCAGGCCCGCCTTCATCACCGGTCGACGGCGCGAGAGGTCGACCGCATGATCGAAGCGGCCGCACGCGAGGCTGCCGCCCTTCGGAGTTCGGCGCTGTCCGACGCCGCTCGGGTCGCGGCCCGGGTGCGTGGCGTCGTCGATCTCGACGCCGCCGACGAGCCGTCGGCGCCGGCCCGGCTCCGCCCCGTCGCCAGCTAGTTGACCTGGCGGTCGCGACCCTCCCAGTAGGGCGACCGCAGCTTGAACTTCTGCAGTTTGCCCGTGGCCGTACGATCTAGTGCGTCGCGAAAATCGACCGACGTCGGGCACTTGTAGTGGGCGATGCGGCTGCGGCAGAAGTCGATGATCTCCCGCTCGTCGGCCGTCACCCCCGCCCGTAGGACGACGAGCGCCTTCACCGTCTCGCCCCACTTCTCATCGGGGACGCCGATGACCGCGCACTCGGCCACGGCCGGATGTTGGAACAGGGTGTCCTCGACCTCGATCGACGACACGTTCTCGCCGCCGGAGATGATCACGTCCTTCTTGCGGTCGGCGATCACCACGTACGACCCGTCGAGGTAGCCGCCGTCACCGGTGTGGAAGAAACCCGCGCGGATGGCCTGGGCCGTCTCGTTCGGCTGTTCCCAGTACCCCTCGAACACATGGTTGCTTCGCGCGCAGATCTCCCCTTCGGCATCGATCTCGATACGCACCCCCAGGACGGGCGCCCCTGCGCGCGAGAGCCGACGGGCCTGTTCGGGGATGTCGACGTCGTCCCACTCCGAACGCAGTCGGTTCATCGTCAGCAACGGCGACGTCTCGGTGAGGCCGTAGATCTGGATGAACTCCCATCCGAGCTCTTCCATCACCCGCTCGATGGTCTTCGACGGTGGCGGCGCGCCGGCCACGACCATGCGGACCTGGTCGCGTCCCGGCACCTCACGACCCGTGGCGCGCCGCGTCGCCGCGGCGTCGAGAACGGCCGCGACCACGGCCGGAGCGCCGCACAGAAGGGTTACCCCGTGCTCCTCGATACGGGTGAGGATGTCCTCGCCGTCGACCTTGCGCAAGACCACCTGCTTCACGCCCATCGATGTCACGGCATACGGCATACCCCAGCCGTTGCAGTGAAACATCGGCAACGTGTGCAAGTACACGTCGCGATCACTCACACCGGCGTTCCAACCGAAGTTGGTGGCATTGAGCCAGGCGTTGCGGTGGGTGATCTGCACGCCCTTGGGACGCGCCGTCGTTCCCGAGGTGTAGTTGATGCTGGCGGTCGCGTTCTCGTCTGGCTCCCAGGCGAGTGGGTCCGCTTCACGATCGGCGAAGAGCTCGGCGTCGGCCATGCCGTCGAGCAGGATTCGCTCCTTGGCCGTCACCCCGGCCAGCGCTTCGTCGAGCTCAGGATCGACCAGGAGCACCGACGCCCCGGAGTGCTCGACGATGTACGCCACTTCCTCGGCATTCAGCCGGAAGTTGATGGGGACGAGCACCCGACCGAAGGCGCTGACGCCGAAGAAGGCGATGACGAACCGGGCGGCATTCGGACTCACGATGGCGACCCGCTCACCTTGGGCCACCCCCAACCGGTCGAGGGTTGCGGCCATGTTGCGAGCCCGCCGAGCGATCTCGGCGTACGTCAATGCACCGAGATCACCAGGCACGCCGGGCTCGTCGACGACGGCGACCCGGTCTCCGTAGACGGACGCCGCCCGCTCCAGAAAGTCGCCGACCGTCAAGGGAACCTGCATACCGAACGCCTCTCGTTTCCGTCCCGTCGCTCGGACGTGACTCTTGTCACGACCACGCTACCCAACGTTTACCTGCGGTTCCTCGGGGGCAGAGCTACCGCATCCCTCGCACGCGGTGCGTGTGGCGCGGTCCGCCCGGGCTCCGCCTCCGCCGCTCCCCCAAGGACTGTCAGGTCAATGAGACGCCTGGCGGTGATCGTGCTCTTTTTTGCCGTCATCGCTGCCGCCCAATGGGGCCTCGAGCCCACTTCTCGCGCTGCGGGTGCCCCGTCGCCGCCGCGCCAGCGGTCGACGACACTCGACCAGGCGCGGGCTTCGGTCCCCCTCCCTCGCCATGTCGCGCTCGCTCCTGTCCCTGGGCAACCTCAGGACCCAAAACTCGAGGAAGCAGCCCGGCGACGGATGGCGGCCCGCCAAGCGGCGCGGGCCACGCGGTCAGCTGCTCCCCGAGGTGACGTTTGGTCTGCGCTCGCCCGCTGCGAATCCGGTGGGAATCCGGCGGCTCGCAGCTCCAGCGGCCTGTACTTCGGGGCCTTCCAGTTCAGCCTGGCTACCTGGCGCAGCCTGGGCTACGGCGGCAACCCTGCGGACCACTCGTACGACGACCAACTTGTCGCGGCACAGCGATTGCAAGCGCGGTCGGGATGGGGTCAGTGGCCCCGATGCTCCCGGCGCCTCGGGCTGCGCTGACCAAGGACTAGCGGCCGCCGAAGAGTCGCGGAAACCGTCGGCGCTTTGGGAGATCATCCTCGTCGATCGAGGACTCGCTCGATGCCGGGTCGACGGGCTCGATCGCCGAGGTCGTCGGACGCACCGCCGGGACGGACCGGTCACGGCTTCGCGAGCCGATCAGCGGCTCGCGATCGACGGGGAGGCGCACCGGGTCGACGGCCCGTAGTTGTGGCACGGGCGCCGGTGCGATCGCCTCGATCTTCGCCGCCGCGAGATCCCTTCTGGCCGGCTCGAAATCGGCAGTGATCTGACGACGCCGCTCCTCGGCCTCTGCTTCCGCTCGGGCCAGGGTGGAGTCCGCTTCCGTCGTCGCCTCCTGAAGGCGCCGGGCGAAGATCGACGCCGCCTCCGCCTTCACGACGTTCGCTTCGTCGATCGCCGTCGCCGTGAGCGTCTCCATCTCTTGCTCGATCTCCTGGCGGCGAGCGGCCGCTGCGGCTACGGCCCCGGAACGGATCTCCTCGGCCTGGCGCTCGGCCGCTTGCAGCAGATCGTCGGCCTGCTCCTGTGCAGCCGCCAGGATCACCTCGGTCTCGGCGGCGATGCGGTGGTCGGCATCCTCCTGCATGCGCTCGACCTGCGCCCGGCCGTCCTCGACGATCTCCGCTCCGAGACGCCGGCCCTCCTCGATCGCCTCGGAACGCAAGCGCTCGGCTGTCTCATGCGCCTCGGCCATGAGGGTGTCGGCGCGACGTTGGGCGTCGGCCAGCAGCAACTCGGTTTCGGCCACCGCCGCGGCCCGCTCGGCCTCCCGCGCGGCGGCACCTTCCCGATGAATTCGCTCGACTTCAACCTCGGCCTGGGCCGCGGCTTCGGCGACGATGCGGTGAGCCTCATCGTGGGCGGCGGCGGCGGCTCCGGCAACGACGGCCCGCCGCTCCTCGGCCGCCTCGTCGAGCCACTCCTCGGCCTCCGCCGCAGCCTCGGCCAGGACGGCGGCGCGATCCTCGACCAGTGCCGCCCGGTCGCGTTCGAGCTGGGCTTCGAGCGCGGCCAAGCGATCGGCGAACGAGCGACGATGTTCCTCGTTGTCCCGCAGGAGCGCGGCGCGGGCCGCAGCCACCTCGGCCTCATCCCTGCGGCGTCGCTCGGCCGCTTGCCCGTCGAGCTCACGTTGGCGTTCGCGCAATGTTTCGACCGCCGCGTTGTGTTCCATCTCGAGTCGGGCGGCGCGCTCGGCCTGTTCGCGTTCGAGCGTTTGTCTGCGCTGATCGACGTCGGCCAGTGCCGCGTCCTTGCGGGCCGACAACTCGGATTCGAGGGTGCGCCGCTGCTCCTCGATGTCGGCCATTGCCTCGACGTGCTGGCGTTCCAAGACGGCGGCCTGCTCGGCCAGCCGCCGATCGAGCGCCTGTTCTCGGCTGGTGACCTCGGACAGTGCCGCCGCCAGCCGATCCGAGGCGTGTTCCTCGACCTCTCGACGGCGTTGCTCCAGGGCGGCGAGCGCGGCTTCTCGTTCGGCCCCAAGGGCATCGGCCCGCTGCTCGACGCGGCGATGGTGCTCGGCGACCTCGGCCATCGAGATCGCGTGCTCGTTCTGGAGCGCCTCCCGTTCGCGTTCGAGTTCGGACCTGGCTCGCTTCGCCTCGCCTCGCAGGTCGACCCGGATCCGGGCGATCTGCTCCTCGGCCTCGGCGACGAAGGCCGCCGCTTCGACTTGGCCCCGCTGGCGGGCCGCCTCCACTTCCCGCTCCGCCGCTTCGGCGGCCGCGGTTGCGGCCTCCGCACGGATGCGATGGGCCTCGACCTCGGCGATGCCCCGAACCCGCTCGGCCATGGCCTCTGCATCGGCCCGCACCCGAACCGTGGCCTCGTCGGCCCGGCGGCGGATGAGCACGGCCTCGTCCTCGGCCTTCGCCTGGAGGTGGCGGCGCTGGTGCTCGGCCTCCATTCGCTGACGGACGAGGTCGGCGCCGGTTTCCCGCTCGACGCGGCGGATCTCTTCCTGCCTCCGGCGGACGTCGTCGAGCAGCCGCGCCCGCTCGGTTGCGGCCGCCGCCATGGCCCGCTGGTACAGCTCGGAGCCCACGACCGACGCCTCGCCGACACCGCTTGTCGGAGAAGTCATGTCGGCCTTCGGCCGCAAGGCTCGACGCCGCGACGCATCATCGCGGCGCTCGCCGTCGAACAGTTCGAGTTGTGAGTCCTCGCCCGACTTGTCAGGCGGTTCCTCGTCGTTGGACACGCCCCATCTTCGCCGAACTAACCGACGGCCCGGAGGATCTCCTCGATGCTCGTTTCGCCGGATGCGGCCTTCTGCAGGCCGTCCTCGCGCATCGGCACCATCCCCTGCTCGATGGCCAACTGTTGGACGTCGCGCGGGATGGAATTGTTCACGACGAGGTGATCGATCTCCTCGGACATCTCCAGCACCTCGTGCACGGCGATACGCCCCCGGTAGCCGGTGTTCGTACAGGCGTTGCAGCCGACCGGACGGAAGAACGTGTGGCCGGTGTTCTCGTAGACCCAGTCGGGCAGTAGGCCCACCAGGTCCTCCTCCTTCGAGGGGTCGAGCGGCTCCTTGCAGCGTTCACACAACCGGCGGGCCAGGCGCTGGGCGACGATGCAGTTGAGCGACGACGTCACCATGAACGGTTCGATGCCCATGTCCAGCAGGCGGACGGGGGTCGATGCGGCGTCGTTGGTGTGCAGCGAGGTGATGACGAGGTGGCCGGTCAGGGCCGCCTCGCAGGCGATCTTGGCCGTTTCTGGGTCGCGCATCTCGCCGATCATCACCACGTCGGGGTCGGCTCGCAGGATGGAGCGCAGCGCGTTCGGAAAGCCGAGTCCGGCTTTGCGGTTCACCTGCATCTGCTTGACGCCACCGAGGCGGTATTCGATCGGGTCCTCGACGGTGATGATGTTGCGACTGGGCTGGTTGAGCTCGGCCAGCGTCGCGTACATCGTCGTCGACTTCCCCGAGCCGGTCGGCCCGGTGACGATGAT
>JBKJLU010000268.1:0-4127 GCA_046596815.1 Acidimicrobiales bacterium
GGGCGACGGGGCGAGGAACACCTCTCGTCGTCGTGCCGGTCTCTGCTGGCGAAGTTCGGTGTCGCGCTCCCGCGTCAGCGACGACGGGACCAAGGTGTGCTGGCCGCGCTGAGTGCGCACGGCGTCACGGCTCGCGAAGCGGAGGTATGGGAGTTGTTGGGGGAAGCTCGCTCGACCCGAGCGATCGCCGACACGCTCCACATCTCGCCCAAAACCGTTGAACGGCATGTCGCCAACCTGGCGACCAAGCTCGGCCTCGAGGGTCGTGCAACGGTCGTCGCGCACGCGGCGCGCTCGGCTCAGACCGGCGCTGGCTGATTCGACGTCGTCCGAGAATGGGGCCCGGTTCGACTCCGGATGGGGGGAGCCCCGATGCGCCGTCCGTCGGTCGTCGCGCACGATGAACTGACCGGGAGAGACCCGGGAACGGATTCAATCCGAAAGGACCCATCATGCAGTTCATTGCGATTCACGATGTCGACGACGTGAAGCATTGGTTCAACTCGCCGGCGCGCTCGGCGTTCTTCGAGGCTCGCGGGATGAAGGCCACTGCGTTCCGCGACCCGGCAGGTGATGGCAACACCGTCGCCGTACTGATCGAGGCGCCCGACATCGAGTCCCTCGCAGCCGCACTCGCTGCCCCCGAGGCGAGGGTCGCAGAAGACCACGACGGCGTCCACGTCGACACGATCAAGCTTCTGGCGGGAGCGTGAGAGCGCTCGAACTCGACGACCACGAGGCCCAACCCATGAGTACGCAGCAATACGAAACGACCATTGCCGTGTTCCGCCGCGTACTGGCGAAGGTGTCGCTCGACCAGGTGGACGACCCGACCCCGTGCGCCTCGTTCAATGTCGCCCAGCTCATCGATCACGGCATCGCCACCCAGCACATGATCATCGACGCCCTGCAGGACAAACCGTTCAACATGGCGGGCGTCCAAGTGGCGCCGGGCGAGCAGCCCGCCGCGTTCGATCTCGCCGCGTCGAATGCTGTCGCTGAACTGCATCGAGACGGAGCGATGGACAAGATCCTGGAGATGCCGTTCGGTACGTTCCCGGGCGAGCACCTAATGGAGCTGTGTGCGCTGGACACGTTCCAGCACGCGTGGGACTTGGCCAAGGCCACTGGACAGGACACCGACCTGGCACCCCACATCACGGATGCCCTGATGGCCGTCGCAATCGATCACATGGTGCACGCCCCGCGTGGCGAAGAGCCAGCCCCCTACGCTCCAGAGCAGACAGCACCGGAGGGAGCGCCGGCGGCAGATCGACTAGCGGCCTTTCTCGGTCGGTCTGTCTGAGTTGTGCGCCAAGAGGCTGGGATGTTCGGTAGGTATCGGCCACTCGCGAGCGTCGAAGCTCGGCACGGATTACGATCGGCGCGCCGGTCATGAGCCGCTCGCCAACCCGTCCGTATCCGAGAGGAAAGGTCAACAACCTCCGTCAGTTTCATATCGCCCGGGTACTCACAATGCGGGGCCGTGAGGTTACGTGGTCCAGCCGACGGGGGCGCGGGGGTCGGGGACGTAGGCGCAGTACGTACCGGTGCGGATCGTTCGGTCGAGGTGCTCCGCGAGCGCGGGATGGTGCTCGGCGGTCCGTGGCATCGCTTGGCGGGCGGCGCGGGTCACCCCGACGCGCGCTCGCTCGGCAGCGGACGCTGCGGGTCGGGCTCGGCCGCCCAGGCCAAAGGCGCGGGCGAGCTCCTTGACGAGGAACTCGCGCTCCGCATCGGCCTGCGCGGCCCGCTCGTCGTCACCGATCGCGGTCGCCTCGTCGATGTCCTCCTCGATCTCGGCGAGGCGACGGCGGTACGCCTCCTTCGCCCGCGGGTCGAGCATTTCGCCCGCGTCGCCGAGCGCCGACCTGGGCACGTCGCCCGTCCCCGACGCCGCACCGGACTCCGCCGCGACCAGATCCAGCACGTGCAGTTCCCGGCCGGGTTGCGCGAGGAGCCGGGCGAGATACCGCATGCCCTTGAGATCGCGGACCCGGACCGTGCGCCCGTCGAACACGACCAACCAGTAGTCGCCCTCACGGCGAAAGACGTTTCCCCCGGCGTCCGGAGCCTGAACGAGCGCCGGTGGCGTCTCCAGCGGCGCAGCCTCGATGCCGTCGAGGATCGTGCGTGCTGCCTGCCACTCCAGGGCGGCCCGCTGCTCGCTCCCGCCGGCGCCAAGAGCATCGCCGAGCGCCATGCGCGCGCGGGCGGCCTCGTACGGCGCACCGACCTCGTTCCAAAACCTCACCGCCTCGGAGAACGCCAGCTCCGCCCCTGCCAGATCACCCTCGGCGAGTCGCACCCGTCCTTGGGCGGTGGCGGCGCTGGCCACGAGCGCCTTGCTCTCGAACCGGGCGGCCACCAGCTCGAGTTCGTCAGCGGCGGCCCGCGCCCGGTCGAGGTCGCCAGCGGCCACCTCGATCTCCACCTGCGCCGCCAGGAGCGGCGCGCGCTGCAGGTCGTTGTTCGGCGGTCGCTCCTTCGAGGGCACCTGCGCCGGATGGTCGAGTGCCTCCCGGATGGAAGCAGCCGCGGTGGCCGTATCGCCCTGCGCCAGGCGCACCAGCGCCAGGCCTGGTTGGGGGTCCCAACCTGCTACGTGCGCGGCCAGGAGGGCCTCAGCGGCACCGATCAGGTCGCCCTTGTGTAGTCGGATGCGCCCGAGTTCGCTGAGCGGCCAGCCGAGTTCGCGTCGCAGGTATGGTCGCAGCTCGTCGCACGCGACGAGCGCCTGGTGCTCGGCCTCGTTGCAGGAACCGCGCAGCCGGAGGATCTCGGCGCGGTGCACGCGGCAGCGACCGTGGAGGCTCCCGATGGCGTTCGTCTCCGACCAGCGCTCCATCGCCTCGGTCCACTCCTCGGCGAGGTCGTAGAGCGCGAGGCCCTGCAAGGCGCACACCAGCTCACAGAAGACGACCCCAGTGGAGAGCGGATCCAGGTCGCCGGACATCGTCGCCACGCCGGCCTCGTCGAGCATGGCGAGGCCCTCTCGGACATCGCCGTCGAGGATGAGCAACCGAGCCTCGGCCACCCGCCCGATGGCGCAGGCGGCGGGGTCACACGTCGAGCCGATCTCGACTGCCCGCCGCGCCCACTCCCGGGCACCGACGAGGTCACCGGCCAGCATCCGCTCGTAGTTGCGGACGACCGCGAACCACGCGTGGGCCGGCGTCTCCCCCTGGCCCTCGAGCAACCGCTCGGCTCGCGCCAGCCAACCGCGCACGGGCGCCATGAGGGCGGTGTCGAACAACAGGTGCATGGCGACACGTACCGCCGCTCCTCCCGCCGCGACCGGGTCCCCTGCCACCACCGAGGCTGCGTGGGCGCGCTCCCACGCATCGATCGTGACGTCAAGGTGGCCGGCGGCGTAGGCGACCTCGCCGAGCATCGGCAGTTCGGCGGGACCCAACAGTCCGCCGGCGTCGGCTTCGGTGAGCAGCGCGAAGGCCTGCGGCCAGCGGCCCTTGGCGGCGGCCTCACCGGCGCGCTCGACGAGGCCCGGGCCTGGGTTCTCGCTCATCGCTGCCTCCGTAACCGTCGGTGTTACCGCCGTAACAGTCTTGCGCACGCCCCTCGGGTGAGGGCCACCGAGGCTCCCGAATCGACAAAACCCGGAGAGTACCCATGGACGGCGTGCAACAGCTCGACGAGATCATCCCCCTTCTCGAGGCGGTGGTCGACCGGATCACCCCCGACCAGCTCGACAACCCCACCGCCTGCGCCAACTTCACGGTTGCGGGCGCCTTGGAGCACATGATCGAGGGGGCTATCCACTTCTCTCCGGCCTTCCGCGGTGGGGCGGCTGGGTCCGCCGCACCGCTGGAGGGCGAGCTCACCGACCGCTGGAGGCGAGCCATGGCCGAGCTGTTGAGCTCCCTGCACTCGCCCGGCGCCCAGGAACGGACCGTCAACGCCCCCTTCGGCGAGGTGCCGGTGTCGATGTTCGCCCGGTACACCGCCTTCGACGGCCTCGTCCACGGCTGGGATCTGTCGAGGGCTACCGGCCTGCCCTACGAACCGCCCGACGCCCTGATCGCCGAGGTCGACGCCGCCGCTCGCCAGATCGTGCAGCCGGAGATGCGTGACGGCGACACGTTCGGCCCCGAGGTCGTGGCTCCACC
>JBKJLU010000141.1:0-18830 GCA_046596815.1 Acidimicrobiales bacterium
GGTGCCCGACGGGGCGCCGTTGATGCTGTCGGCCCACGGGACCGCGCCCGCCGTCGTCGCCGCCGCCCGGGCCAAGGGGGGCACGGTCGTCGACGCCGTGTGCCCGCTCGTCACCAAAGTCCATCACGAGGTGAAGGTGCGGGCCGGCAAGGACTACACAGTCATCTACATCGGCCACGAAGGCCACGACGAGGCCGTCGGCACGATGGCGGTGGCGCCCGACTCGGTGCGGTTGGTCGAAGAAGTGGCCGACGTCGACGCCCTCGACCTCCCGCCCGACACCCAGGTCGCGTTGCTGGCCCAAACCACGTTGGCCATGCAGGACTGGGCCGGGATCAAGGACCGAGCCGCCGAGCGCTTCCCCGATCTCTGGATGCCGGGTCGCAGCGATCTCTGTTTCGCCACCACCAACCGTCAGACGGCGTTGCAGGCCATCGCCGACAAGTCGGATGCCGTCATCGTCATCGGGAGCGAGAACTCCTCGAATACCCGCGCCCTGGAGAAGACGGCCAGGTCAGCCGGATGTGCACGCGTCTACCGGGTGAACGACGCCGACGAGGTCCCCGATGACCTCGAGGGCGTGGTGGGCGTCACCGCAGGAGCCTCGGCGCCGGAGGAACTGATCCGGGCCGTACTGGCCAAGCTCGCCCCGCGCAACGGTGTGCAAGAGGTCGAGGTCACCCAAGAGGAGGAGTACTTCCCTCCCCCTCGAGAACTCCGCACCCTCCTGGCCGAACAGGGCAGGCCCGACGCCCTGGCCGACGATCGATCGATCTCGGCCAGCGACGTCCTCGCCGAGCTCCGGAGGCTGTAGGGCCGTAGACTTTCGGTCATGGCCAAGACCTTCACCCGCATGGACGAGTCGACCGCAGAAGAGTGGGCCGAGATCGGCAAACAGACGGCGATGAACCAGACCCGGGTGGCCGACGGCATTCTGGGCATGCTGCGCTCGCTCAGCGCCATCACCGACGGCTTCGCCACCGATCAGCTCACCCACTGCCTGCAGACCGCGACCCGGGCCGAGGAGTCCGGAGCCGACATCGAGGTCATCGTCGCATCGCTGTGCCACGACATCGGCAAGGCCATCTCGGTACCGAACCATCCGGCCATCGCCGCCGAGATCCTCAAGCCCTACGTGCGCCCCGAGGTCTACTCGATGATCCTGGCCCATCAGGATTTCCAGGGTCGCCACTACTACGCCCACTTCGGTGGCGATCCTGACGCCCGCGAGAAGCACCGCAAGGCCCTCGATCCCGAGGTCTTCACGTTGGCCGAGCAGTTCGCCGACGAGTGGGATCAGACGAGCTTCGACCCCGACTACCCCACCCAGCCCCTCGAGCACTTCGAGCCCATGGTCCGTGAGGTCTTCGCCCGAGCCAAGATGATCATCGGCAGCTAGCACGCACTACTCCTCGATGAAGATGCACTCCCCGGGACACTCTTCGGCCGACTCGACGACGCTGTCGAGCAGGGCGTCGGGAATCCGGGCGAGACCCTGAAGGCCGTCGGGCGTTTCCGGCGTCGCGCCATCGAAGATCTTCGTCTCGCCGAAGTGCTTGGCTTCTTCCTTGACGACCCAGAGGCCGTTGCCGTTCGGGTTGGCGGCGAAGACCTCGCCCGTGATTTCCTCGCAGATGCCGTCACCGGTACACAGGTCCGGGTCGATCCAAACTTTCATGTCTCCTCCATTCGCCCAGCCTGTCAGACCAAGCGCTAGCGGTTGGGAGTTCCGGCCTTTTCCTGGGCTGCGTCGAACAGGCGTTGGAGTTCGTCGTAGAGCTTGGTGTTGAGTTCGCGCACGGCTCGGCGGGGAGCCTTGTTGCCCTCGGTGACCTCCGGATGGATCGGCGGGCCGATGGTCAGGTGAACCTTCACCGGCTTGAGGAACTTGGCGCCCTTGGGCATCGCTGGTTCTGATCCACCGATACCGACGGGGATGATGGGCACGCCCGTCTTGGTGGCGATGTAGGCCACGCCCTCGAAGAGCTCGTCCACGACGGGCCCGGATCGCCGGCTGCCCTCCGGGAACACCACGAGGGGTTCACCGTTCTGGAGGGCGTCGATGCAACGACGAAGGGCATCACGGTCGGGCGTCCCGCGGTTGACGGGGATGCCCCGCATGCCGTCGAAGAAGATCTCCGACGCCTTGAACTTCCACATCTCCTGCTTGCCGAGGAACCGCATGCGCCGCGGCGAGCAGGCCGACACGATCGGGCTGTCGACGTTCGAGCGATGCACCGGAGCGAGGATGAACGGCCCGGTCTTCGGCACGTGCTCCTTACCCTCGACGCTGAGCCTCCAGAACACGCGGCTGAATCCCACGCACACGTTGCGTACGAGCGGGTAGAGGAACCACGCAAGAAATCGCTTCAATACGGTCGTCACAGCCGGCTCACCACTTCCTCCACGATGTCTTCGATCGACCTCCCGGTGGTATCGATCACCAGCGCGTCGTCGGCCGCGAACATCGGCGACGCATCGCGGGCGGCGTCCGCCCGATCTCGGCGCACGATGTCTTGGGCGACCTCTGCTCCGGCTTCGACCGCCCGTCGCCGCAAACGCTCGGCTTCATCGGCCGTGAGGTAGACCTTGAGCTCGGCGTCGGGGAAGACAACCGTGCCGATGTCGCGTCCCTCGAGCACGCCGCCACCACGCTCGGTCGCCCACTGCTGCTGGCGGCGAACCAACTCGGTCCGCACGGCCGGGTTCGATGCCACCGCCGTGACAGCCCGACTCACTTCGGGTCCGCGGATGGCCGACGTCGCATCCTCACCGTCGACGAGCACCTCGGTCGAGATGACGATCGTGAGGGTCGGGGCCAGGGCGGCCACGGCGTCAGCATCGGCGGGGTCGATGCCGCGACCGAGACAGGCGAAGGCGACGGACCGGTACATGGCCCCGGTGTCGAGGTACTCGAGACCCAGGCGTTCGGCCACGGCTCGGCCGATGGTCGACTTGCCGGAGCCTGCGGGCCCGTCGATGGCGATGACTCGCATGGCGGTGAGACCCTACCTACGCAACTGGTCGAGGTCGTCAAAAAAGCGGGGATAGGTCTTGGCCACACATCCCGGGTCGGCGATCTCGATGCCGGCGGCGCGCAGTCCGAGCAGGGCGAAGCTCATGGCCATCCGATGGTCGTCGTAGGTCTCGATCGTCGCCGGGTTCGGCGCACCCGGACGAATGGTGAATCCATCCGAATCCTCGGTGGCATCGATGCCGCATCGCACGAGTTCGCGCACGGTGTTGGCGAGCCGATCGGTTTCCTTGCGGCGGATGAAGCCGATGCCGGTGAGCGTCGTCGGCGAGTCGGCGAACACCGCCACTGCGGCCAACGTCTGGGCGGTGTCGGAAAGATCCGCGAGGTCGGCCTCGATGCCGTGAAGCTCGCCCGTGCCGGTCACCGTCGTGCTCGTCTCGCTTCTCGTGACATCGGCGCCCATCTGCTCGAGGAGGTCGACGAAGGCCACGTCGCCCTGCAACGAAGCGGTTCCCAGTCCCTCGACCGTCACCCGTCCCCCGGTGATGGCGGCAGCGGCGAGGAAGTAACTGGCGGCGCTGGCATCGGGCTCAATGTCGTACGTCGCCGCTCGATACCGACCGGACTTCACCCGATTTCCGTCGGTGACGACCCCAAACGCCGCCATCACCGCACGGGTCATGGTCACGTAGGGAACCGACACCAGAAGGCTGGTGAGGTGCACGTCGACGCCCTCGGGAAACAACGGTCCGGCCAACAGCAGCCCAGAGAGGAACTGGCTCGACACGTCGCCGGGGAGATCGACCCGACCACCGTGGGCTCCGCCGCCGATCCGCAACGGAAGGGAGTCGATCTCGCCGAGTTCATAGATGTCCGAGCCCAAGCTGCGCAGGGCCTCGACCAAAGGACCCATGGGCCGGCGCTGCAGGGGCTCGTCCCCGTCGAGCACGTAGGGCCCCTCCCCTGCGGCCAACAGCGGCGCCAGAAACCGGGCCGTCGTCCCCGAGAGTCGAGCATCGATGGTCGCCGACGTCGGGGGGACGACACCGCCGGTGCCGAGCACGCCGAGCGTCGCGTCCTCGTTGGCGCCGATGTCGACGCCCAGCGCCCGCAGGCTGCCGATCATGGCGTCGGTGTCATCCGCTTGCAGCGCGCCGGTGAGGGTCGACGTGCCCTCGGCCAGCGCCGCGCAAACGAGGGCGCGGTTGGTCAGGCTCTTCGACCCCGGCACCCGAACCGTGACATCCGGCGGACGCTCCAACGGTTCCACCCGCCGCGCCCCGGATCGGTCGGGGCTCACCGGGATCCGATTTGGTGAGCGGAAGTGGTTGCCGAATCGGCTTCGGTGAGGGGAACTGGCGACCACAACCGCTCAACGAACTCGCAGGGATCGTCCGTCACGGGACGAGGGGTTGGACGGAGGGCCGGTAGCCCCGGGCGAGGAAGGCGCCCCGCAACAAGTCGGCCGAGCGGGCGTCGATGACCAGCAGGAGAACCCCGCGTTCGCCTTCCGCCGAGTGGGCGATCTCGAGGTCTTCGATGTTGACACCGAGATCGCCGGCGAGCGTCGTGACCTCCGCGAGCACACCCGGACGGTCGGGGATCGGTACCCGAACCTCGACGAGGTCGTCGGCGATGGCGGCGCGCGTCGGGAGGTTGATGCGGGCGTGGCGCGCCCGCTCGAGGGTGCGCAGCAGTGCATCGCGGTCGCCGGCGGCGACGACCGAACGCAGTCCCCCGAGCGTCTCGAGAAGTCCGTCGAGGACACCGACGATGGCGTCGCGATTCTCGGTGCAGATGTCGGGCCAGATGCCCGGATGGCCGGCGGCGATGCGGGTCATGTCGCGGAACCCGCCGGCCGCCAACCGCAGGAGGGCGGTGTGCTCTTCCGCGCCGGCAGCCGCCAGCGTCATGAGCGCAGCCGCGGTGAGGTGGGGAACGTGGGAGACGACGGCGACGAGGGCGTCATGGCGATCAGGGGCGATGGCGAGCACGTCGGCCCCGAGCGACGAGACGATCGATTGCAGTCGAGCGTAAGCCTGCGGATCGGTCGTGGCCGTCGGGGTCAGCACCCAGGTCGCCCCTTCGAACAAGGTGGCGTCGGCGCCGTCGACGCCCTCCTGCTCCGATCCGGCCATGGGGTGCCCGCCGACGAAGCGTGGGTGGTTGACGGCTTCGACGATCGGACCTTTGACGCTGCCGACATCCGTCACGATGCCGGTGGGCGTCACCACCTGCCGGGCGATGGCGGCGACCGAAGAGACCGGGGTGGCCACGAACGTGACCTCGGCCTCGGGATCAGACCCGATCTCGTCGAGCGCACCCAACGCCAAGGCCCGCTCGGCTCTGGCGGCATCGAAGTCGCGCCCGGTGACGTGCCAGCCCCGGGCTCGCAGCGCCATGCCGATCGAACCGCCGATGAGTCCCGTCCCGATCAGGGCCGCACGGCCGACGGGCGAGCTCAGGCGGGCCTCACTCGGGGAGGTCATCACGAAGGGCCCTGGCCCCTTCGAGGTACACGTGGTGCAACTCGTGGCGCGACTTCTCGGTGTTGATGTGCATCATCACCCGTACGCACATGGCCGCGCCGCCGAGGATGTCGAGCTCGCGCGCACAGATCAACGGCACGTCGCCGAAGCCGATCTCGCGAGCGGCCGCTGCCGGGAACATCGAGTGGATGTCGTCCGTGGCCGTGAAGAGGATGGAGATGCAGTCTTCCTTGTCGACGCCGTTGCGGTCGAGCATCCGTTGGAGCAATGCCTGGACGCGTTCGTGCAGCTGCTCAGGGGTGTCGGCGTCGACCGTGGTCGCGCCGCGTAGAGCTCGAACCGCGGTCACGGCGGCCGAGGTTAGTGGCCTCCCTACAACCCTCCGCCGCCGTCGACCACCAGGGCCTGGCCGGTGACGTAGCTGCTGGCCGTCGTAGCCAGGAAGGCGATGGCGCCATCGAGTTCGTCGGGGCGCGCGATCCGCCGCAGCGGCACCTCGGCCTCGAACGCACCCCGGAGATCGTCGGAATCGACCAGCTGTGCCGTCATCTCCGATGGGAACATGCCCGGGCACAACGCGTTGACCCGAACGTCGTAGCGGGCCCACTGCATGGCCAGCTCGCGGGTCAGACCGACGAGTCCCGCCTTGGCGGCGACGTACGCCGCCTGCGGCAGCACGCTGGTCGACGAGAACGCCGCGGCCGAGGCGACGTTGACGATGCTGCCACCGGCCACCATCTTCATGTGCTTCACGGCGGCCTGCGCGACCTCGAACTGCGCCACCAGGTCGATGGCGATGACCTGGTTGAAATCGCCGAGATCTTCCTTGATCGCCGGAACCGTGTTCGAGATGCCGGCGTTGGCGAACACGACGTCGATTCGACCGTGACGTTCGAAGGCGGCATCGATCATGGCCGCCGACGCGCCCCGCTGGCCGACGTCGCACGTCACCGCGTCGGCCGACCGCAACTCACCAGCCAACGCTTCGATGCGGTCGGTGCGTCGCGCCGCCAACACGACGGTCGCTCCGAGGGCGTCGAACACGCGGGCGGCGCGGGCACCGATACCGGAACTGGCACCGGTGACGACGGCCACGCGGTTGTCCATGCGGAACGACGAGAGCGGATCGAAGGCCTGGGTCATGCCGCGAAGCTACGGCTTCGACGGGGGTGGCGGCACCGGCGACGTCACGGCAGCGGCCAGAGCCCGGACCTCGGTGGAATCGAGTACCCGCCACTCCCCCGGCTTCAGCTTGCGATCGCTCAGCGTGCCGATGCGGCTGCGGACGAGGCGGGTGACCGGATGGCCGACGGCCTCACACATCCGTCGTACCTGGCGATTGCGCCCCTCGTGGATGACGATGCGCAGGAGGCCCTCCGACATCCGTGCCACCTTGGCCGGTGAGGTGACACCGTCGTCGAGCTCGACGCCGTCGCGCAGCCGTCGCAGCGCACCAGGACCGGGATCGCCCTCGACCGACGCCAGATACTCCTTCTCCACGCCGAACGACGGATGGGTCAGCCGGTGGGTCAACTCGCCATCGTTGGTCACTACCAGGAGTCCCTCGGTGTCGGCATCCAGCCGACCGACCGGGAATACGCGCGGCTCGGCCGGGACCAGGTCGACCACGATCGGACGCCCGTGGGTGTCCGCCGCCGTCGTGACCACGCCGACCGGCTTGTTCAGCAGGTAATACACGAGCCCCGGCGCAATGGGGACCAGCGCGCCATCGACCTCGATGACGTCCGTCTCGGCATGCACCCGCCGGCCGAGTTCTGCGACCTCGCCGTTGACCCGCACGCGACCCTCGGCGATGAGGTCCTCGCACACCCGCCGGCTGGCCATCCCCGCCCTGGCCAACACCTTCTGCAGACGCTCGCCGTCAGCGGCGGCGTCGCTCACGACTTCGGATCGTCGAGTCCGGCGTCGGGTCGCAGCCCGTGCTCGAGAGCTTCGACGACCTCGGCACCGGGGACGAACTCGCCCAACGGCGGCAGTTGGGCAAGGGAGTCGAGACCCAACTTCTCGAGGAACAAGGTGGTGGTGCCGTAGAGCACGGCTTGGCCGGGACCGGGGTCGCGCCCGACCTCGTCGACGTACCCGCGTTGTTGCAGAGTGCGCATGACGCCGTCGACGTTCACACCCCGGATGGCCGACACCTGCGCCCGGCTCACCGGCTGCTTGTAGGCCACGATCGACAGGGTCTCGAGAGCCGCGGCCGACATGCGCGCCGATTGGCCCTCCATCACGAAGCGCTCGACGTAGGCCGCCAGGTCGGGATGGCTCTGGTAGCGGTAGCCACCAGCCACTCGCACCAGGAGGAACCCTCGATCGTCGACCTGGTAACGGGCAGAAAGTTCGTTGCAGATGGCCTCGACCTGCGCGATCGGGATCTCGAGCACCTGGGCCAGGATCTCCGGGGCGATGGGCTCGTCGGCCACCATCAAGATGGCTTCCACAGCTCTGCTTTCGACTCGCTCGGGCATCAGCCTTCGTAGGAGTCGACGAGCTCCCGGTCGAGGATGAATCCGGTGAGCTGCTCGGCCGTGTCTCCCAGCCACACGATGGTGATGTCCCCGAAGCGCTCACCCTGGTCGAGGTCGACCAGCCCCTGCTTGAACAGCTCGAGCACGGCCAGAAAACGCACGATGATCTCGACCCGCTCGACCAGGTCTCCGGTCAGTCGCCGGAACGTGATGCGTCCGACCCGGGGCAACTCGTCGGCCAATTCGTCGATGGCCTCCCACACGCTCATCCGAGCGGGAGCGACGTGCTCGAGGTCGACCCGAACGACGGGCTTCGGGGTGATGGCCCGCAGGAAGGCCTTGCGCAGCCGCTCGGGGGTCACGCCCTCCATGAGGTCAGGGGTGAGGGCCAGGAACGGCTCTTCCATCCCGGCCCGGCGAGCGTACGAGCGACCGGCCACGTCGGCGAGGCGCTGCAGAGCGGAAGAGGCGTCCTTGAACGTCTTGCATTCGAGCAGCCGGGCCAGCAGGAGGTCGCGCTCCTCCCACAGGGAGAACTCCTCGTCGAGGTCGATGTCGTCCGAACCGGGGAGCATCCGGCGGGTCTTCAACTCGACCAGGGTGGCGGCGATCAGGAGGAACTCGGTGGCCACCTCGAGATCCAGATCGTCCAACCGCTCGAGCTCGCGCAAGTAGGCGTTGACGATGGTGGACAGGTCGATCTCCCACAGCTCGACCTGCTCGCGCAGGATGAGGTGCAGGAGGAGATCGAAGGGACCCTCGAAGACGGGGGTCGCCACTTCATAGGCCACGGAGCGATCGTACCGGCTGGGTTTCACCACCCGGTGCATGCTCGCTGACCTGCAAGCATGGCCTCGTGACCAGAGTGCTGTCGGGGATTCAACCCACCGGCGAGATCCATCTCGGCAACTACGTCGGGGCGGTGCAGCACTGGGCCAATGATCAGGCCCTCCACGACTCGTTCTTCTGCGTCGTCGACCTCCACGCCGTCACCGTCGAGCTCGAGCCGGCGGTCTTGCGGGCCAAAACCCTCGAGGTGGCGGCCATCCTGCTGGCCGCCGGGCTCGACCCCGCCGTGTGCACCCTGTTCGTCCAGTCCCATGTCCACGAGCACGCCGAACTCGCCTGGTTGCTCGAGTGCGTGGCCTCGGTCGGTCAGCTGCAGCGAATGGTCCAGTTCAAGGACAAGACGGCCAAGGGCGGCGAGGGCGCGGCCCGGGTCGGCCTGTTCACCTACCCGGTTCTGCAGGCGGCCGACATCCTGCTCTACGACACAGATTTCGTCCCTGTCGGATCCGACCAGCGCCAGCACCTCGAGCTGTGCCGCGACATCGCCGGCCGCTTCAACCACCGCTACGGCGACACCTTCGTCATCCCCGACGCCGCCATCCCCAAGGTCGGGGGGCTGGTGATGGATCTGCAAGACCCGACTCGGAAGATGTCGAAGTCACGCTCGTCTCCCCAGGGCAAGGTGCTCGTGCTCGAGCCGCCGGAGGCCATCACCAAGAAGATCAAGCGGGCCGTGACCGACAACGAGATCGAGGTCCGCTACGACCGCGAAGCCAAGCCGGGAGTGGCCAATCTGCTCGAACTTCTGGCCGTGGCCACCGGACGCTCGCCCGAGGATGTGGCCACGGGTTACGAGCAGTACGGCCCGCTGAAGGCCGACACGGCGGCCGCCATGGTCGAGTTCCTGCGCCCGCTGCAACAGCGCTTCTCGGAGTACGCCGACGACCCCGGACACATCGAGGAGGTGTTGGCCAAGGGAGCGGAAAAGGCTCACGCGGTCGCCGCTGGCACCCTCGCCCGGGCCCGTGAAGCCATGGGATTCCTGGCCCGCCGATGAATCCGATCCGCCTGGTGCTGCACGCCGTGGGCTATCCGGTGGCCATCGTCGTCATCGCCCGCCTCGTCCCCGTCTTTCGCGAGCGGCGCACCCGCTGGTTCGTGGCCGAGGAGGCCGCTACCGCCGCCATCGTCGCCGGCTGGGCCATCGAAGGCCGCACCCCGGGCGTGGTCATCAACGCCACCTGGGGCCTCACCCTCGCCTTCCTGTGGCACATCCGGCGACCCAAAACGCACCCCAACGTCGAATCCACGACCGCCACCTGAATCCCCCTCAATCTCCGTCGGCGGCTTTGAGGGCGTCGGCGATCGGACGGGGCAGGGTCCAACGATCGGATGAAAGGTGGTGCTCGGCCGCCCAGGCGGAGGTGAGCGGATCGGATCCGGCGTCGACGAGCATCCGCCCACCGATCTCGTCGTGGCGCAGGTAGCGGGCCACCCGTCCGTTCCCAGAAGCAACCCGTTGCCGAGCCACGAGCCCCAGCAGCGTCGCCGGCACCCGGGCCAAGGTGCCGATGCCTGCGTCGATCTTGCCGACATCGTGCAGCAGGGCGGCCGCAAGCACCGGCCGGGGGGCGTCGGCCCCGAGCACCGAAGCAACCTCCCGAGCGACACCGGTGGCGTGGCGGCGGTCGGGTCCGCTCATTCGCGTCCACAACCCCCGTTCGCCCTCGCCCAACTGAGCCCCGGCCCAGGCCTCGTCGGTCGGCGACGGTCCTCGGGGATCGAGGGCGCCGAAGAAGCGCCGGACGAGGTGAACGGCCTGGGCGGGACGACTCAAGCGAGCAACAGCCGGAACCACAGGTCGATCGCTGGGTCGAGGACCTTGCCGAGGAGGTCACCGGCCACGAAGAACAGACCGATGAAGAGGAAGAACGAGTACTGGCGGATGCGGAGATAGGGCACGAGCATCCGGCGAGGCAACAGTCGCTCGACCAGCGCAGAGCCGTCGAGCGGAGGGATGGGGAGCATGTTGAAGACGGCGAGCACGACGTTGGCCACCCCGAAGAGGGCGATGACGTCGGCCATCTCGCCTCGAGGCTGCACCGTCCGGAACACGACGTAGGCCAATGCCGCCAGCACCAGGTTGGTCGCCGGGCCGGCGAGCGAGGTCAGGAGCCCGTGGTTGCGGGGGTTTCGCATCCCGTTGGGATTGACCGGCACCGGTTTGGCCATGCCGAAGGCCTGCCCGGTGGTGAAGATCATCATCGCCGGCACGAGGATCGTCCAGAAGGGGTCGATGTGCTTGATGGGATTGAGGGTGAGTCGGCCGGCCCGCTTGGCCGTCGTGTCACCAAAGACGAGGGCCACGGCCCCGTGGGAGACCTCATGGAGAATGATCGAGGGGATCAGGACGGCGAAGTAGATGAGTTGGTTGCGCTGCAGGCTGCCGTTGGCGATGAGGTAGTAGCCGAAGCCGAGCACCAGGATGGCCAGCACGGCGTACTGACGGGGGGTGTTGCGGCGCTCGGGAGCGGTCACCGCGGTGGGTTCCATTGCCTCGATGATGCCCCGGCGGCCGCGCGAGCGGACTTCAGGCTCAGCGCTTGGAGGCGCAGTCGATGCAGAGACGGGCTGCGGGCATGGCCTCGAGGCGGGCGGGGGCGATGGCCGTGCCGCAGCTCTCGCACGTGCCGAAGCTGCCGTCGTCGAGCCTGGTCAGGGCGTACTCGACGTCGTTGAGCGTCTCCTGCAGGGTGTGGGCCAAGGCCTCGGCTTCTCCCCGCTCGGCCGTGACCTGGCTCGAGTCGGCGAAGTTGCCGTCGTACTCGAGGCCGGCGCCGCCGTCGGCGAATCCGAGTTCGGTCAGCTGGCCACTCAGGGCCTGGCGCTCTTGCTCGAGTCGTGACCGGATCTCGGCCGCGCTCGTACCGCTCGGCAGAACAGGGTCGCTGGGCATGGCGGGCCATCGTACTTGGCCGGACGCCCCTCCCTGCTCAGACCCCGGCGAGAATCGCCATCGGGTCGGCCACAGGAACGCCCATGGCCTCGGCGACCGCCGCATTGGTGACGTGGCCCCGGACGGTCGTGAGGCCCCCCAAGAGTGCGCCGTCACGCTCGACCGCACCCCGCACGCCTCGGTCGGCGACGGCGAGCACGTAGGGCAGGGTGGCGTTGGTGAGGGCGTAGGTCGAGGTATGGGGCACGGCGCCGGGGATGTTGCCGACGGCGTAATGGATGACGTCGTGCACGGTGTAGACGGGATCGTCGTGGGTGGTCTCGCGAGTGGTTTCGATGCATCCACCCTGGTCAACGGCCACATCCACGATGACGGCCCCCTTCTTCATGCCTCGCACCATCTCCTCGGTGACGACGATGGGTGCCCGCCCACCGGCCAGCAGCACGGCGCCGATGACGAGATCGGCTTCGGCCACCGAGCGCTCGACGGCGCCCCGATTCGAGGCCAACGTCATGATTCGGCCCTTGTGGATCTGGTCGACGAAACGCAGTCGGTCGAGGTTCTTGTCGAGGAGGATGACCTCGGCTTCCATTCCTTGGGCGATCCAGGCGGAGTTCCAGCCCACGTTCCCGGCGCCGAGGACGACCACCCGTGCAGGACGGACGCCGGGCGCTCCGCCGAGCAGCACGCCCCGTCCGCCGTTCTCCCGCTCGAGGTAGTGGGCACCGACCTGGGTGGCCATCCGCCCGGCGACCTCGCTCATGGGAGCCAGGAGGGGCAACGAGCCGTCCTTGAGCTGCACGGTCTCGTAGGCCAGCGCCGTCGTGCCCGCCTCGAGCAGCGCCTTGCCGACCTCGGGGTAGGCGGCCAGGTGCAGATAGGTGAAGAGCAGCGATTCGGGCCGCAGGCGGGCAAGTTCGGCGCCCTGGGGCTCCTTGACCTTGACGACGAGCTCCGCTGACCAGGCGTCGTCGACATCCACCGACTCGGCGCCAGCGGCGACGAACTCGGCATCGGAAATCGACGACCCCTCCCCCGCGCCGGTCTCGATCAGCACCCGGTGACCGGCGGCATGCAGTTCCCGCACCCCGTCGGGCGTCATCGCCACCCGATGCTCGCCCGTCTTCGTCTCAGCCGGAATCCCGACGATCATGCCGCCGACCGTAATCCGCCGAAGACCAGATCGTTCGACGTTCGAAGGTCAGGCGAGGAGGCGGGCGACGAGGGTGAGGCCGATGACCGTCTTGGCATCGGTGATGGCGCCCGCAGCGATCAGGGCGGGCACGTCGTCGAGGGACACTCGCTCGATGGTCATGTGCTGCTCCTCGATGCCCTGACGGTCGAGCTCGCACGGCTCCAGGTCGAAGGCGGCGAACACGTGGACGATCTCGTCGCAGAACCCCGGGGAGTTGTGGAATTCGCACAACTTTTCGATCCGCCCGGCCCGCATCCCCACCTCCTCGATCAGCTCCCTTCGGGCCGTCTCGACCGGCGGCTCGCCCTCGACGTCGCGTAGGCCTGCGGGGATCTCCAGCAATTCCGCCTCCACCGAGGAGCGGTACTGACGCACCAACAGGACGGCCCCTCCATCCTCGAGGACGGGCACCACGCCGACGGCCCCCGGATGATGGACGACGTCGCGCTCGAAGGTCGTCCCGTCCGGCGCCTCGTAGGTGGCCCGCCCCAACGAGATGCGATCCCCCTGATGGATCAGGCGCTCGTCGAGCTTCTTGAACCCCGCCGACACTTAGAAGTCGGGGAGCATCGGGTTGCGGCTGTTGGCCCGGTCGAGGGCCGCACCGACGAACTCATAGAACAGGGGATGCGGGCGGTCGGGACGGCTCTTGAACTCGGGATGGGCCTGGGTGCCGACCCAGAACGGGTGGCCGGGGAACTCGATGAACTCCACCAGTCGGCCGTCGGGCGAGGTGCCAGAGCACACCAGGCCGGCCTCCTCGAGGCGGTGCCGGAACCGGGGATTGACCTCGTAACGGTGGCGGTGACGCTCGAAGACCACGGGCTCGCCGTAGGCCTTCTCCACCTGGGATCCGGGGGCCAGCTTGGCGACATAGGCCCCGAGGCGCATCGTCCCCCCCATGTCGACGACATTCTTCTGTTCGTCCATGAGATCGATGACGGCGTAGGGCGTGTCGGGGTCGATCTCGCGGGAGTTGGCTCCGGTGAGCCCAGCGAGGTTGCGGGCCACGTCGACGACCATCATCTGCAGTCCGAGGCACAGTCCGAGGCACGGGAGGTCGTTCTGGCGCGCGTACCCGGCGGCGGCGATCTTTCCCTCGATACCGCGTGAACCGAATCCGCCGGGAAGCACGATGCCGTCGAGGTGCGAGAGCCGGGCCTCGGCCAGCAGGTCGGTGATCTCCTCCGAGTCGATCCACTCGATCTCGACGTGAGCACCCAGATGGAAGCCGCCGTGCTTCAACGCCTCGCTCACGGAGAGATAGGCGTCAGGCAGCACGACGTACTTGCCGACGATGCCGATGCGGACGGGGGTGTCGGCGTGGTCGATCTTGTCGACGAGGGCCTCCCACACCGTCATGTCGGGCTCGCCGGGCAAGTCGAGCAGCTTGCAGACGTAGTTGTCGAGTCCCTCGTTGCGCAACACCAGCGGGATCTCGTAGATGTTGCGGGCGTCGGCGCAGTTGATGACAGCCTCGACGGGCACATCGCACAGGTTCGAGATCTTCTTCTTCTGGCCGTCGGAGATCGGGGTGTTGCTGCGGCACACGATGACGTCGGGCTGGATACCGACGCTGCGCAGGTCGCTGACCGAGTGTTGCGTCGGCTTCGTCTTGTGCTCCCCCGTCGGCCCGATGAGGGGCACCAGCGTCAGGTGGATGTAGCAGACCCGGTCGCGGCCGACGTCGTTGCGGAACTGGCGGATGGCCTCGAGGAACGGCAGGATCTCGATGTCGCCCACCGTGCCGCCGATCTCGGTGATGACGACGTCGAGGTCGTCGTCGGCGATGCGAAGGATGCGGTCTTTGATCTCGTTGGTGATGTGGGGCACCACCTGCACCGGCTTGCCCAGGAAGTCGCCCTTGCGCTCCTTGGAGATGACCGACGAATAGATGGCGCCGGTCGTGGCGTTCGACGTGCGTAACAGGTTCTCGTCGATGAACCGCTCGTAGTGTCCGAGGTCGAGGTCGGTCTCGCCGCCGTCCTCGGTGACGAACACCTCGCCGTGCTCGAAGGGATTCATTGTTCCCGGGTCGACGTTGATGTAGGGGTCGAGCTTCTGCATCGTGACCCGCAGCCCCCGTGCCTTGAGGAGCCGACCGAGGGCGGAGGCGGTGAGTCCCTTGCCGAGGGAACTGGCCACGCCACCCGTCACGAAGATGTGTTTCGTCACGGAATCCCACCGTACCCCCCGCGCGCCACCAGAATGGCGATGGGCGTCACGATGACGACGGAATAGCGAGTTCGATGCGGCGCAATCGCCCGAATCGGCTGCCGTCCGGGCGGTCGACGGTCTCGGCCACGATGGCCGAACCCCCAGAGGGATCGATGGCCGAGAGCGCGGCACCCCGGGGCACCGTGGCCAGAATCCGCTCCGGCGACGCCGCCCGGACGAGGCGCCCCCGTCCGTCGAGTAGCACGACCTCGTCGTCGATGGTGCCGGCCACGCTCGAGCCCGCAGCCACCTCTTCGACTTCCCCGGTGGTCACGTCGGCGATGAGCGCGCTCGGGTTGCCGGCGGCGGTCATCTGGGTGAAGGCCACCCGCTCCTTGTCGAGGTAGAACGGCCGGAACTCGTCCGGCCCACCCGGCGCAGTGAGGTCACGGGTGGCGCCGGTCTCCAGGTCGACGACGACCAGCCGACGCTGTTCTTGGTCGAGCACCGGACGATCGACCGCCGTCACGACCGCGTGGCGACCACCGGGCGCCACCGTCATCCCGTGGCCCGACCCGAAACCGACGCTCGGCTCGAGGGGGATGGTGCCGCGCACCTTCCCATCGATGTCGACGACCGCCAGCGCCCCGGTCGGGACCGGACCTTCGGCCACCAGGAGGGTGGCGCCGTTGCGGAACCAGGCGGCATCGACGACGTTGCTGCCTCGAGCGGTGACGGGTTGGAACTCGCCGTTCACGGCCAAAGCCAGGCCGTCGTCGCGAACGACCGCCAGCCGGCCGCCCGTGTCGCTGTAGATGCCCCGGCGAACCCCGTCGAGGGTGTCCCTCCCGCCGAAGGGCTGGTCGCCCGCGGGGGCGATCCCATCGACGCCGGTCGACTCGTCGCGGGCCACGAAGAAGGAGACCAGCCCGAGAACGAGGACGGCGACCACCGCACCACCGAACAGCCGTTTCACTGGGGGCTTCCGGTCACTGGGGTCTTCCGGTCATACGGCTCGCCTCCCGGCGCGATCGAGGAACCGAAGAGGCGGAAACCCATCGATGACTCGACTGAAGGACGCGTACTCCGACACACCGTTGAGCACCACGAGCACCCCGAGGAGGACGGATCGAGCCGTTGGCGCTATAGCGACGACGGCGGCCAGTCCGAGCGTCCCGCCGAGCAGGTTCGAACCGGTGTCACCGAGCATCAGTCGCTCATGGAGATCATCGAGCAGGAGGGCCAGCGTGGCGCCGACGACGACCGCCGGTGCGGCGAGGCCGTCGGTGAGACCGGTGGAGATCAGCAGAACGGCGAAGGCGGCGGACCCGACCTTGGTGGTGCGGCCGGGGGCACGGTCGAAGAGGTTGCCGAGATTTGCGGCCAGGGCGACGACGGCGGCGCTCGACAGCAGCGATCCGAGATCGGTGGCGCGGCCGACGACAGACACCGCCACGAGGGACACGGCGGCCCCCCCGATGAGCTTGAGTGCCCCGGTGGTGAGGCGGCCACCGGCGAGGCTCTGCAGGTGGCCCCGAAAGCCGCGCCGGTCTCCGTCGCCGGCCAGATCGTCGACCAAACCGAGGAGGGCCAAACCGACCACCAGCACGAGGAAGCCGAGGCGCGACCCATCGAGCACTCGCTCCTGTCCGAGCGCAGCGGCCACCACGACTCGTCCCGCCTCCACGACCACGACGGCAATCGCGACGACGAGACCGACAGCCGTGGGGAGCGCATGGTCGCGATAGTTCCGGCGCTCGAACAGTGCACTCGCGAACACCGGACGAAGCGCGAGCCACGCCAACCTCGAAGCGAGAAAGCCGACGAACAGTCCGAGGCCAACGGTCACGGCGTCACGCGTGCGATCCCGCAAGAGTGACCCCGAGGTCGTCGACCGGAACCGGGTCGGGTCGAGGCCCTTCGCCCGGAGGAATCGCCAGCGGGTCTTGCTTTTCGCGGGCGAGAGCCAACAAGGTGAGGAACGGGCCGATGTAGACGAACACCACCGCCGTCACGACCACGCCCGAGTCGTTGACGGCGTAGCCGAGCAGTCCGGCGGCCAGCGCCCCGACGACGCCGGCCCGCAAGGCGGACCCCGGTGGCAACAGGTTGCGCCACCCGCGGGCCCATCCGAGGACGTAGAGCATGTAGGCGGCGATGATCACGACGGTCCAACTCCACGGAGACTTGTAACTGCGGAGGTTGACGGCCAACTTGCGCGACACCGTGGTGGAGAACGCCCCGAACCCGTTGGCTCCGACGTCGGCGACGAGGCGCCCCAGATGGGTGCGCGTCGCCGCCGGGCGAAGGAGGTCGAGACCGGCGGCGAAGGCGAGCGCCGCGAGGGTGACCGCCCCGGCGGCGAGCAGCGCCCGAGTGCTGACCCGCCGCCCGCTGAGCACGAGCAGGGTCAGCCCGAACACGGGCACCAGCGTCAGAATGCCGCCGACGTCGGATCCGAGGCTGGGCGAACCGTCGATCACCACCACGAAGGCGAAGAGGCACGCGGTGGCGAGCACGGCCTCACGCCGCCGCGGGGCGTAAGCGACGTGCACCGCCCCGAGGATCACCGTCGTCGCCGCCAGCGTGGCGAAGGCGGTGTTGCCGAAGCCGGTGAAGCGGGCTGCGGTGTGGAGCGAATAACCGAGAAGGCTCGATGTCTGGAGCCTCGCCCCCGTGGCCACATCAAGAGCCAACAGCGCGACCGTCGCCGCCAGGATCCACGTCAACGGGCTCAGCGGATGGCGACGGGCCCGACACGCGAGAGCAACGATGGCGACGTCGAGGGCGACGAGGACGACGATCCCGGCGACGCCCAGATCGGCGACGTTCGGAATGGCCCGGAAGACGAACGTGGCCAAGGGATAGGCGGCGATGCCGAGCACCATGGCCCGCAAGAATCGACCGGCCCGGCCCGCACCACCGAGTCGGCCGAACGCCACGATGGCCAACAGGTAGAGCACGGCCTGCAGGATGATGTACGTCAGCGTGAGGGGAAGGTAGATGCCCTCGCGGTAGGCCGCATCGCGATCGAGGACCCGGAACCGATCGATCTCGACCGGACCCGGCCGGTAGCGCAGAGGATTCCCGATCATCCCGTCGGGGACCGTCACGTCGAGCGCATCGAGGATCGTCGGCGCCAGGTCGGTCAGCGTCACCACTCCGGCGCGGCGCGTCGACGGCGAATGGAGGTAGCCCTTCGAGACGCCGGGACCGACCATCACCGTTGGCGTCAGGTGCCAGTCCCGCGTCGGAGGAACCACGGACACGACCATGAGGAGGGTTTCGGCGGGCAGGAGCTGGACCACGTCGGCCAACAACTGATCGGTGGCGAGCAGGGCCGTATGGTGCGCTCGTCGCCCGACGGCGACGGTGGCCAACGGAGCGAACTCGGCCGCCCGGTCGATGTCGCCGGGGTCGATCAAGATCACGTCCGACGATGCGAGGGCGTCCTCGAAGTCTTCGAGCACGGCAACAGGATCGGCGGCGAATCCGAACGGCGCGGTGACGTCGGCCTCCAACAGGTCGCGACTCACCGTGCCAACGTCGACCGATCCGGTTCCGTCCATCACCGCGATGGCGGCGGGGCGCAACACACTGGCCCGCTCGCCGAGGGCGTAGCCCGTGTCGGCATTGCCGATCACCGCCGTGCGCTTGCCCGCCCGGTGCAGCGCGTCGCCGAGGGCGCCCGGATAACTGGTGAGGAAGCGGCCGTCGTTCAGCTTGCGTGATGCGGGCGCGCCGACCACTGCGACCTCGCCGTCGATGGTCTTGCCAGTTC
>JBKJLU010000244.1:0-6510 GCA_046596815.1 Acidimicrobiales bacterium
GACGACGGGCGCTGGGGCGTGCTCGCCGTCGGCACCACCCGCTTCGACGTCCTCGAGTGGGCTCCCGACGACCCCTATCCCCGGGCCGAGATCGTCGAGCGAGTCGAGCCGCCGTGGTCGCCCGGCGCCGATGCTCCCTTCGAGGCGGCCGAGCGCCTGGTGCGCCGATCCCTCGCCCTCCTGGCCGAGCTCGACCAGCCGGCCCAACCCATCGACGTCGAGCTGGCTCCCGACCGCTCGGTCGCCTCGTGGCAGCTCGCCTCGATCTCACCCCTCGGACCCCTCGACCGCCAACACCTCCTCGGTTTGGACGATCCCGTCGAGCGGATGCAGCGCCTCGTCACCCTCGTGGGCGAGGAGTGCGAGGTCCTTGCGCGTAGGCTGGCCGCCGGTTAAGGCCCGAAAAGAGCCGTCGTCCCGAGGAGCGCGTTGCCGGATCAAAAGTCATCCCCGAAGGGCCTTCCGACGCTCGCCGTCGAGCTCAAGGACCTCGTCGTCACCTACGCCAAGCAAGAGACGATCGAACCCATCAAGGGCCTCGGCCGCTTCATCGCCTTCGGCGTCGCCGGGTCGCTCTTGTTGGCCAACGGTCTGCTGTTGTTGATGCTGGCCATCCTGCGCGTCCTGCAGACGGAACTCGACGACACGTTCGACGGCAACTGGTCGTTCGCTCCTTACCTCATCACCCTCATTGCCTGCGGTGTCATCGCCGGCCTTTCCGCCCGTGCCATCGGCGCCTCGAAGCGCCGCAAGGGAGTGCGTTCGTGACCACCGCCCCCGACCCCAGCCAGCCCGTCTCGCGCAGCGACATCGAATCCAAACTCCGGGAGATCCGGGGCGAGGTCGACACCACGGCCACGGCGGCCAAGCCGGTGGCCATGGCGGTGGCGGGCGTCGCCGCCGTCCTCGTCATCGGCGCCGTCTATTTCCTCGGTCGCCGCAAGGGGAAGAAGAAGTCGACCGTCGTCGAGATCCGGCGGGTCTAGTGCGCGCCATCGCTCGCTACGTCTGGCTCATCGCCGTCCGGAGAGGGTTCTTCGGGGGCCAGCGGACGTGGATGACCGTCTTCGCCGTCATGGGGGCCACCAAGGCCCTTCGGCGGATTACCGGAAACACCCAGGAGGTCGTTTATTCCGAGGAACTCCGGCCTGGACAGGCCCTGGTCATCACGCACCACGAGGACCTCCGCCTCGGCGACAAGCAACGTTGAAGGTCAAACTCCGCAACCCGCGACGCGAGGTCGAGATCGCCGGACCCAAGCGAGTGAACGCACTGCTCGAGGAGCTCGGCCTGAATCGCGAGTCGGTGCTCGTCATCCGGGGCGACACCTTGGTGACCGGCGACGCCGTGCTCGCCGACGCCGACGAGGTCGAGGTCCGTCCGGTGATCTCGGGAGGGATGTCGTGAAGTGCCGCCGCTGCAAGGCGCCGGAGATCGTGATCGAGTTGCGTCGCCACAACGCCGCGTTCTGTCGGGACTGCTTTCTCCACCACGCCCGCGAGCAGGTACGGCGGGCCATCGACGAGTTCCGGATGTTCCCCCCGGACGCGCGCGTGCTCGTGGCCGTGTCCGGCGGCAAGGACTCGCTCGCCTTGTGGGACATGCTCCTCGAGATGGGCTACGCCGCCGACGGTCTCTATCTCGGCCTCGGCATCGGCGAGTACAGCGAGGAGTCGTGCGAGATCACACGCGCCTTCGCGGCCAAGCGCAACGCCACCCTCGTCGAGGTCGACCTTCCGAGCGACTACGGCTTCGACATCCCGACGGCGGCTCGCGTCACGAAGCGAGTTCCCTGCTCGGCCTGCGGCCTGTCGAAACGCCACCTGTTCAACGCCGCCGCTCGCGAGGGTGGGTACGACGTCGTCGCCACCGGTCACAACCTCGATGACGAGGCCGCGGTTCTCTTCGGCAACGTGTTGCGGTGGGACACCGACTATCTCGGCCGCCAACAACCGGTACTGCCGGCGTCAGACGGGTTCGTCAAGAAGGTGAAGCCGTTGGTGCGCCTGGGCGAGCGGGAGATGGCGGCCTACTGCGTGCTCACCGGCATCGACTACATCGTGGAGGAATGCCCCAACGCCGTCGGGAACAAGCACCTCGGTTACAAGGAGGCCCTCAACGCCATCGAAGACCAGTCGCCTGGCTCGAAGAACGCCTTCTACTTCGGCTACCTGGCTCGGGCCGCCGATCGGTTCGCCGGCGATGCTGCCGCATCCCGAGAAGATCTGCGGGAGTGTCCGTCGTGCGGTTCGCCCACGACCGGCGAGGTCTGCGCGTTCTGCAAGCTGTTGACCCGGGTCACCGTTACATGAGCCGGGTCTTCGCCGCCGGCGATCGGGCGCTCATCATCGACTCGAAGACCCGGCGCTATCTGGTGACGCTGGCGGCTGAGGGCGAGTTCCACACCCACGCCGGCTTCATCCGCCACGACGAACTCATCGGCCAGCCCGAGGGCGTGTCGGTGCGCTCGACCGCGGGGGCGCGCTATCTCGCCGTGCGCCCGACGTTGAGCGACTTCGTGTTGAAGATGCCCCGCGGTGCGCAGGTCATCTATCCCAAGGATCTGGGCCCGATCCTGATGCTCGCCGACATCTTCCCTGGTGCCCGCGTGCTCGAGGCCGGCGTCGGATCGGGTGCTCTCTCGATGACGCTGTTGCGAGCTGGTGCCGACGTCGTCGGATACGAGTTGCGGGCCGACTTCAAGGCCAAAGCCGAGTCGAACGTTGTCGCCTTTCTGGGCGCCGACGTGCTCGAGCGCTACCGGGTGGAAGAGCGCGACATCTACGACGGCATCGACGAGACCGACCTCGACCGCATCATCCTCGATCTCCCCGAGCCGTGGAAGGTCGTGAAGTTGGCCGAGGTCGCCCTGCACCCCGGCGGCATCCTGGTGTCGTATCTGCCGACCATCGGCCAGGTGTCCCAGCTGCGGGAGGCGTTGGCCGAGAGTCGTTTCGACATGGCCGAATCACTCGAGGTACTGCAGCGCACCTGGCACGTCGAAGGTCAATCCGTCCGGCCCGACCACCGGATGGTCGCCCATACGGGCTTCCTCACGGCGGCGCGACTCGTGGGCGCCTGAGCGCGACCGGAAGTACCTGAGGATGACCGGATGAAAGCGCGCATGACCCGAAATCGGCGCGCGTGAATCTTCTCGACCTCGTCGTGTTGGTGGCGGTCGTCTCGGCCGCGCTGGGCGGGTTCCGCGCCGGTTTCCTGGCGCGGGTGGCATCGTGGATCGGCATCGCCCTCGGGTTCTACGTCTCGATCCGGGTTCTCCCCACCGTGCTGTCGTCGTTCGAACTGCCGACTCCGTCGGGGAGGCTGCTGGTCGCCATCACCGTGCTGATCGTGGGCACGTTCATCGGCCAGGCCATCGGCCTCGTCATCGGACACCGGGTGCGGAGAGTCCTTCCGCTCGGCGGCGCCCGCACGGCCGACCGGGTCATCGGCGGATTGGCCGGGGCCCTCAGCATCGTTCTGGTGGTGTGGATCTTCCTTCCCACCCTGGCCGACGTGGCCGGTTGGCCGGCCCGCCAGGCTCGGGGGTCGTTCATCGCCAAGGCCGTGAACTCGTCGTTGCCGAAGCCTCCGAACGCCACCCAGTCGATCCGCCGTCTCGTCGACGACCGCAGCTTCCCAAGGGTCTTCGAGGCGCTCGAGCCGGCGCCCGACGCCGGCGTGCCCCCGGTGGATTCCGGCCTCGATCCCGAGGTCCAGTTGACGGTCACGGCCTCGACCGTGAAGGTCGTCGGCGAGGCCTGCGACCGCATCCAGGAGGGCAGCGGGTTCGTCATCAGCGAGAACGTGATCGTCACCAACGCCCACGTCGTCGCCGGCGAGGAGAAGGTCGACGTGCTGCGGCCCGACGGGAAGCGACTACCGGCCGAGGTCGTGGTGTTCGACGCGCCTCGCGACCTGGCCATCCTCTTCGTCGACAAGTTGGCGCTGCCGCCGCTCGGGCGAGCAAACGCCAAGGTCGGCTCGACCGGTGCGGTGTTCGGTCATCCCGGCGGACAAGAGTCGGTGCGGGCCGCGCCCGCCCGCATCAGCGACGAGGTCGCCGCCGACGGCGAGGACATCTACGGCGAACAGACCCGCCGGCAGGTCTACATCCTGGCCGCCAACCTCCAGGCCGGAGACTCGGGAGGGGCGCTGGTCGACGCGGTCGGCAAGGTCGTAGGTGTGGCCTTCGCCATCGCCCCCGATCGTCCGGGAACCGCCTACGCCCTCACCGGGTCTGAGCTCGACCGGGTCGTGCTGGAGTACAACAAGAATCCTGGAGCGAGGGCAGACACTCGGGAGTGTCTGTAACCGCTATTCCATCTCGATGAAGATGCACTCCCCGGGGCATTCTTCGGCCGACTCGATGGTCGCTTCCTCCATGCCGGCAGCCACCTTGGCGAGGCCTTCGGGCCCGCCAGGATTGAAGACCTTGCCGGCCTCCACGACATAGGCGAGGCCGTCGTCGAGCAGCGTGAACACGGAGGGAGCGATCTCCTCGCACAGGCCATCGCCCGTGCAGAGATCTTGGTCGATCCAGACCTTCATGCCCATGGGGAGTTCCTCACCTTGTTCGCCTCGGGTAGCCCGGTCAATTTACCCGGTCTCAGCCAGAGAAAACAAACTCCGGCGTGTCCCTCGTTCATCGATTGGGCCGAAGCCCCGTGTATGGTCGCCGCGCGGCCGGCCTTCGTGTCGGCCCGGAGGAGGTCGTCCGTGTCGGATGCCGGAATGAAGCAGGAATTCGAAGAGCTCCGGGAGCACGCCGTCCTGCTCGAGGACGAAGTCAACACCTTGCGCCGGCGGCTGCAAGAAGCTCCCAAGCGGGTGCGCACGCTCGAGGAGAAATTGCTCGAGACCAAGGGCCAACTCGCCCAGGCGGTGTCGCAGAACGAGAAGCTGACCTACACCCTCCGGGAGGCGCGCGAGCACATCTCCACGCTGCGCGACGAGGTCGACAAGCTCACCCAGCCGCCGTCTGCCTACGGCACCTATCTCGGCCGCAACGACGACGGCACCGTCGACATCTTCAGCGGTGGCCGCAAGATGCGGGTCGCCCTGCACCCCGACCTCGAGGACGCCAACCTCCACAAGGGGCAGGAGGTCGTCCTCAACGAGTCGTTCAACGTCGTGCTCGCCCGGGGACCGGAGCTCACGGGCGAGGCCGTCACCCTCAAGGAGATCCTCGAGGACGGCAAGCGGGCAATGATCGTCGGGCGCGCCGACGAGGAGCGGGTCGTCGACCTGTCCGAGTCATTGATGGACGGCTCGGTGAAGCTGCGGGCCGGCGACACCCTGCTCATGGATTCGCGCACCGGCCTGCTCACCGAGAAGCTGCCCCGTCCCGAGGTCGAGGAGCTGGTGCTCGAAGAAGTTCCGGACATCTCCTACGACGACGTCGGCGGCCTCGACGACCAGATCGAAGCGATCATGGATGCGGTCGAACTGCCCTTCGTGCACCGCGAGCTGTTCAAGGAGTTCGAGCTCCCGCCGCCCAAGGGCATCCTGTTGTACGGCCCTCCCGGATGCGGCAAGACGCTCATCGCCAAGGCCGTCGCCAACTCGCTCGCCAAGAAGGTCAGCGAGGTCACGGGCAAGGCCGGGGCCAAGTCGTACTTCCTCAACATCAAGGGTCCGGAACTGCTCAACAAGTACGTCGGCGAGACCGAGCGCCAGATCCGCCTGGTGTTCCAGCGGGCGCGGGAGAAGTCAGAGGAGGGCGTGCCCGTCATCGTCTTCTTCGACGAGATGGATTCGCTCTTCCGTACCCGAGGTACCGGCATCTCCTCCGACATGGAGTCGACCATCGTGCCCCAGCTCCTGGCCGAGATCGACGGCGTCGAGACGCTGAAGAACGTGATCGTGATCGGCGCCTCGAACCGCGAGGACCTCATCGACCCGGCCATCCTGCGCCCCGGCCGCCTCGACGTGAAGATCAAGGTCGAGCGACCCGACGCCACCAACGCCGCGCAGATCTTCTCCCGCTATCTCCGTCCCGATCTTCCGCTCGATGCCGACGAGGTGCAGTCGCTCGGCGGCGGCGATCCGGCCAAGGCCGTGGCCGTGATGATCGAGAAGACCGTCGAGGTCATGTACTCGACCGACGACGAGAACCGCTTCATCGAGGTCACGTACCAGAACGGCGACAAGGAGGTCATGTTCTTCAAGGACTTCTCCTCCGGCGCCATGATCGAGAACATCGTCCGCCGAGCCAAGAAGTTGGCCATCAAGCGCCAAATCGCCGGCAACGGTCGCGGCATCCTCACCCAACACCTGCTCGACTCCATCCGCCAGGAGTACAAGGAGCACGAGGACCTGCCGAACTCCACCAACCCCGACGACTGGGCCAAGATCTCTGGCAAGAAGGGCGAGCGCATCGTCTACATGCGCATCCTCATCAAGGACAAGGACAAGGCCGGCGAAACCACCGGCGGCAAGGCCATCGAGCGCGTGGGCACCGGGCAATATCTTTGATCTCGCTCTGCGGCGGGGCCCTCCGGGCGGGGG
>JBKJLU010000291.1:0-4095 GCA_046596815.1 Acidimicrobiales bacterium
ATGGGCCGAGCGGGCCTGCAGCAGGTGACACAGCACACCGGCAACATCACCGAGATCATGGGCCGCCGCAGTCAGAAGCTCAAAGAGCGTTTCCGTCGTGAGGGCGAGAATTAAGTCCCGCTGAGCTAGGACTTGCTCGATTCGACCAGGGATCGGGGATCGAGCCACCAGCTCACCCGGCTGGTCAGCGTCACCTGATCGAACACCGCCTCGCGGATGATCCGACCGTGCTCGACGGACCGTTCGACCAGTTCGACAGGGACGTTTCCTTCGGCGTAAGCGGCGATGGAAGCATCCGCGGCCAGGCGGCGAAGGGCCCGTGAAGCCTCGGGCTGGAAACCGGCGAAACCTGCGGCGCGGGCCCCGTATTCGGTCATGGTCTCGGTCGGGCGCCTCGACACACCGGCGGCCGCCAACACCTCGCAGGTGTCGGCCCACTCCGCCAGCACCAGCCCTCCGGGACCGCCGAGCGCCCGCCGTCGGCGACGGCGACGGGCATGCAGCGCCGGGATCACCGTGCTCCACAGGGCCACGATTCCGAGGACGGTGAGAAGGATCTTGACGACGCCAGGGATACCCTTCGACTCGTCGCCGGTGGGGGGCAAGGCGCCGTTCTCGCCGGAGAACTCGGGCAGCGTGGTCGGGGCGAGATCGCCCTCGGTGGGTACCGGAGGTGCGGTGGTGGCCGCGCCTCCGTCGGCCCCGGGTGCGTCTTCTTGATCCTCGGGGCGACCGGTGTAGGTAGTGGCGCCGGGCGCGCCCCGTCCGGGCGTCGGCTCGAAGGCGACCCATCCGAAACCGTGCAGGTAGACCTCGGGCCAAGCGTGGGCATTGCGGTCGCTCACCCGGTAGACACCGTCGACGAGTTCGCCAGGCGTGAAGCCCACGGCCACGCGCGCCGGCAGGCCCACGAGGCGGGCGAGCACCGCGTAGGTGCCGGCGAACTGCTCGCAGTACCCGGTGCGGGTGCCGAGGAGGAAGTTCTCGAGCGCTCGGGTGTCGTGCCCGGGTTTGGCGTTGAGGTCGTATTTGAAGCGGCCCGTATGGAAGTAGTCCTGTAGCGCCCTTGCCTTGGCGTAGGGCGTCGTCGCCGCAGCCACGATGTTCCTCGCCTCGTTCTGCACCCTCGGCGAGACCGTGGGGAGTGCGAGGTAGCGCTGGGCGAGCTCGGCCGGTGCTCGCGGTGGCGCACCGTTGAGAAGTTCGGGGGTGAGTTGCGGCACGTTCGATCGGGCGATGTACGTGAGACCGTCGGTCGTTTCCTCGGGGGTGATGACGCTGGCCGAATCGCGGTTCGAGCTGACGCCGTCGAGGTCGTCGATCCGCTGGGGCCGGTAGGCGACCGGCAGCCAGATCGACGCCAGCGCCGAGATGGAGACCTCCTGGATCGCTTCGGAGGTGGGGATTCCGGGCTGCAGGATCTCGTCGGTGCCGACGCCGCCGCGCGTCTCGCGATAGGTGTCGGTCGACGTCCAGGTGTTGCCGTCGAAGTCGTCGAGTGACGTCAACCGCCAATAGGCCTTGACCTCGCTGCGGACGGTGAACACCTCGAGGTCGGCCTGTTCGACGAGACGGCCCCGGATGTCGACCAGCGGACTGATGGTCGCCCGGTTCGTGGGGCCGGTCCGAGCGCGGTTCTTGTACTTGATGACGGGTTCGTCGGGTGCGGGGAGGAGGGGCCCGACCAGGAGTCCGAGGCCCAGCCCGACGGCCCCGAGTACGGCGGCGGTCCGGATCAGCGTTCCTGGCCCTCGCGCGGGCCGACCTCCGAACCACGCGCCGGCACGATGCGAGCGGGCCAGGCCCTGCGCCACCAGGTAGGCGAGCGCGGCGGCGACGAAGATGGCCACGGCCCAGAGGCCGGAGCGTGCCGTGTCGAGGGCGGCCGTGAAGATGAAGAGGGTGAACGCCGGGATCACCGCTTCGAACGTGGCTTGCAGTCGGAACGCCGCCCAGTCGGCCATGAACGCGGCGAGTCCGAGGGCGAGGACGGTGGCCAGGACGAATCCCGGGAGCAGGACGGACGGTGCCTGCACCACGGAGAACACCCCACGGGCCTCGCTCAGGGCCTGGCCGGCGGCTCGGATCGTGCCGGGAAGGGGAACCCCGTAGGCGGTGGTGTGCCCGAGCACGGTCCACGCCGCCACCAGCGCGGTTGCGCCGAGTGTGGCCACGGCGGCTGTGGCCGTCGAGAGGTCGTTGCGACGGCACCACCACGCTGTGCCGTGGGCGACGACGGTCGCCGCCAGAACGGGGAAGAGGAAGCCACGGCCGACGAAGAGGCGGCCGAAGCCGATGGCCACCGAGAGGGTCAAGGCGGTCAAGGCGATCGTGCCGGCCAGCGTCGGATCCACGCGCCAGTCGTTGTGGTCGGAGGGGGCGACGCGCGCAGCCGGAGGACGCGTCGCTGGAGGCCGGGTCATCGTCGTGCCCGTCATCGCCTGGCCATTCCGACGGGCAGGATCGCGTCTTCCCACACCTTCGCGAACGATGCTGCCCCATCGACCCGCACCACGGCACTGACGGCGGGCACGACCATTCGGGCAGTCGCAGGGCCGCCCGCCTCGTAGGCGCCGCGCTCGATGAGCACGATCACGATGGTGCCGTAACGGGTGCGCAGCCGAGCCAGACCTTCGAGGTCGGCCACCGACGACTTGTCCGTCGTGAGAATGGCCAGCGAACCTCCGTTGCCCGCTCGCCGCAGCGCGGCGGCGACGCCGGCGAAGCGGTCGTCGCGACTCGCGGCCACCGTCGCCAGGTGTTCGAGGATCGACTCGGTGTGGGCGTGGCCCATCCCGAATCCGGAATCGGTGCCGTCGGTCGAGATGAGGCGCAGCAGCGAGGAACTCTTGCCGCTCGCGGCCTGGATGCTGGCGGCGGCCGAGACGGCGATCTCGAGGGACGCCTCGTTGTGCACCCGAGCGCGCACGTCGAGAAGGATCGTCGAACGGGTCTGCCACGGCATCTCGTCCTGGCGGATCATGAGGTCGTCGAGCCGGGCGGTCGATGCCCAGTGCACCCGGCGGAGGTCGTCACCGATCTCGTAGGGCCGCAGCGCGTAAAAGTCCTCGCCGGCGCCGAGTAGCGCGCGCGGGTGCTGGGCCCCGCTGTGAGGGTCGTGGCCCTGCGCCGTCGGGAGCGGAGGGATCAGGTCGATGCGCGGGTACACGGTGAGTTGGGTGACCCCGACGGAGGTGAACGTCGCGTTGGCCAGGCCGAGGGGGTCGGAAAGTGCGATCTCGAGGGGGCCGACGTCGAAGATGCCACGCTCCTCCGTCGGGAGGCGGTAGGCGGCGCGGCTCGATGTCTTGGCGGCCAGCGGCGGTACGAGGAAGCGGGCCCAACGCCAACCCCGATCGAACGGGTCGCGCACCTGCAGCACGGGGGTGCGACGGCTGCCTCGGTTGTACACCTCGAGGTCGACGCGCGCCGAAGAGCCGGCGTGCACGCGGGGCGGATGCAGTGTGCGGGAGGTGTTGACCTGGACCCGTTGCGTCGAGACAAGCGCAACCGCGGACAGACACAGCACCAGCGCGACGACGCCGAGGATCGTGAGTTCGACGATCCTCAGGAGATAGCCGGAGACGAAGAATCCGAGGGCCGCCCCCGCCAGCGCCCAACCCCGGCGGGTCGGCACCTCTAGCCCTTCGCGGTGGGAACGGGAATCGAGCTGAGCACGTCCTCGAGCACGTCGGCCTGGGTGGCTCCGCCCATGGCGGCCTCGGGCGTGAGGACGAGGCGGTGTTCGAGCACCGGGCCGGCCAGCGCCTTGAGGTCGTCGGGCAACACGAACTCTCGACCGACCGAGGCGGCCAGCGCCCGGGTGGCCCGCAGCAGGGCCAGCGTGCCCCGGGGCGACACGCCGAGGGCGAGGCGGGGATGGCGTCGGGTCGCCACGGCGAGGTCGACGAAGTACCCCTTGAGGCTCGGCGCCACGTGGACGGAGTGGGCGATCTCCGCAAGCACGCTCACGTCAGCCGAACTGAGGACGGGCTTGACCACATCGGCCTTGGTGGCGCCGTGGGTGTCGAGGATCTCGATCTCCGACGCCTTGTCGGGGTAGCCCATCTCGATGCGCATCAAGAACCGGTCGAG
>JBKJLU010000168.1:0-3144 GCA_046596815.1 Acidimicrobiales bacterium
TTCGTTACAGCGAGAGTTGCGTGTTTCCGGTCTGACACTGTCCCGAGCGCCCGATTCCTACATCCGCCTGTCCGCACCCTGCGGCCAGCGCGGCGTCGCGTCGACCGCGAAGCATGGAGCCTTGCATGGGGCCTCGAGGGTTTTGGAGGGTGAGCGCGCAGGATTCGTGCGTCCTGACCCTCCAAAACCCCGGAGGTGGGTAGACGAGAACCGTGGCGTGCGATCCGTTCCCCCTCCCGAGCCGCCCCCGCATGCTGCTTCGGGGCCTGGTGCGGCACTGCCCGCGATGCGGGAGCGGACGCCTCTTCTCCTCGTGGTTCTCGATGGTTCCGCGATGCCCCCGGTGCGGCTTGTGCTTCGTGCGGGAGGAGGGATTCTTCCTGGGCGCCTTCGTCGTCAACTTCGGCGTGATGCTGATCAGCCTGGCCGTCTTCATCGCCGTTGGCGTCGCCGTGACCCTTCCCGATCCTTCCGCCATCGCCCTGGCGTCCGGGGGCATGGTCGTCGGCACCTTGGTACCGGTCGTCTTCTACCCGTTCAGCCGCACCTTCTGGTCGGCCATCGACCTGGGGATGAAGCCCCTCGAACCGGACGAGATCGAGACGGCCCGGGCGATGACTAGTCCGTTCGGGCCATAGACCACTGTGGTCGGTCGGCTCCACACTAAGCGTGTGCTGCATCTTCGACGCGCCCGCGTGCGGCGCTCCCTCGCGCCCTCGCTGGCCGAGGAACTGCTCGAGGGGATGCACGACGGCATGGCGCTCCATGACGCCGCCGGCAAGCTGATCGCCTGGAACCCCGCCGCGGCCACCCTCACCGGATGGCAGATGGAGGAGGCCGGCGAACGGTTCCCGACCGATCTGGCCGAGGGCCTGGCCGAGCTGCAGGACGGCTGTTGGATCGACGTTCGCAGAGTCCTCATCGAGCGGCGGGGCCGGAAGTACAGCGCCACCCTCTTCACGGACGCACGCCAGCAGGTCGCACTGCGGGATGCCTACGGCCGGCTGAGCGACGCCGTGACGACCGACGCGCTCACGGGACTGCCGAATCGGTTGCTGGCCGACGACCGGCTCCGGCTGTCCGTGCATTTGGCCAAGCGCGACACCCGCTCGATTGCGGTCCTGTACGTCGACCTCGACCGCTTCAAACTCATCAACGACACCTTGGGGCATCAGGCCGGCGACCTCCTCCTCCAGGAGGTGGCCCTGCGGCTTCGGAAAGCCATCAGAGAAAGCGACACGGTGGCCCGCATCGGCGGCGACGAGTTCGTCGTCATCCTGCACGCCTTGAGCCAACCGGGCGATGCCGAACAGGTGGCGGCATCGATCCTCTCGGCGCTGTCAGAGAGCTTCGCCTTGAGCGATCGTGACGTCTTCGTCGGAGGCAGCGTCGGCATCGCCGTGTTCCCGGAACATGGCGATTCGCCCGAGACCCTGCTTTCCCACGCCGACCTGGCCATGTACCGAGCCAAGGCCGACGGCGGAAACGCCGCCCGTTTCTACGCCCCGATCATGAGCGAGACATCGCGCGACCGACTCTTGATCGCCGGTGACCTGCACCGCGCCCTGAACCGCAACGAACTCGTCGTGCACTACCAGCCCCAGATCGATACGAACACCGGCATGGTGGTCGGGGCCGAGGCACTCCTGCGCTGGAAGCATCCTTTGCGCGGCATGACCGGACCTGACGTGTTCCTCGACGTGGCGGAAGAGGACGGCACCATCCTCGAGATCGACAGGTGGGTGATCCGCACGGCGTGCGAACAGACCCAACGGTGGGATGCCGCCGGTCTCTACCTCCCGACGATCGCGGTCAACGTCTCGGCTCGGACCATGATCTACGGCGACGTCGTCGGCATGGTGGCCGGGGCGCTCGCGTCCTCGCGCCTTCCCCCCCATCGCCTCGAGATCGAGGTGAGCGAGCACGTCGTCGCCGGGCAGACCTCGGACGTCGAGAAGACACTGTCTGCGCTGAAGGACCTCGGCGTGCAACTCGCCATCGATGACTTCGGCACCGGCTACTCGTCACTCGGGCATCTCAAGCGCTATCCCATCGATGCCATCAAGCTCGACCGCAGTTTCGTGATCGACGTGACCGGCCAGCCAGATCCTGCGGACATCGCCGTGCTCCGAGCCGTCGTGAACATGGCCGCTGACCTCAACCTGCGCTGCATCGCCGAAGGCGTCGAGACGGTCGAGCAGCGCAAGGTCCTGCGATTCCTGGGATGCCATCTGGTCCAGGGCTTCCTGTACAGCAAGGCCGTCGACCCTGCGAACTTCGGCGTGCATCTCGATGCCGAGGGCCTCGAGGTACGTCGGCCCTTCACCCTCGCCGGCGGTTAGCCCACCGCCGACTTCGGGAACGGACTCACCGGTGGACGAATCCCCGGGAGGAACCGATGCGTAGGAACCGAGCAGTCGAGAACCGTCACGATCGGATGGAACTGGCCAACGAGGCCGGCTTTCCCAAGATCTCGTTCGGCAGCGTGTTCGCCGGGGTGCTGGTCGCCTACGGAGCGTTCGCCATTCTGGCGGCCATCGCTGGAGGCATTCTCAGCGCCTTCGGACTCAACGTGGACGCGTTCACCGACAACGACCTGCGGGAGGCGAGCATCGCCAGCGGGGTGGCCATCGGCGTCATCCTGTTCGTGGCCTACCTGTACGGCGGATACGTCGCCGGACGCATGGCCAGGCGAGCGGGCGCGGCCAACGGTCTGCTCGTCTTCGTCCTCGGCATCCTCATCGCCGGCGGCGTCGGCGCCGCCATCGGTTCGCAGACGGGGGCCGACGCACTCATGGACAACCTCCGCTCGATCGGCGTCCCCACGTCCGGCGACCAATTCCGGGCCATCGGCACCGTCGCCGGCATCGCCGCTCTCGTGGCCATGTTGATCGGATCGGTGCTCGGTGGCCTGTCGGGCGAGCGGTGGCACGGCAAGCTTCTCGCCCGAGCCCTCGATCCGTCCGTCGGTGCCACCGCCGAACGGACCGAACACCACGCCAACGGCGGCGGCGCGGCCGCTACTCCAGACGCTCCTGTCGAGGTGCGCAGCACCGGCGACCAGCACTTCGCGGCGGACGATGACACCCGTCCGGTCGAGCAGACCCGGACGATGCACTGACCGTTCAGAGGTAGCGAGCCGGA
>JBKJLU010000175.1:0-4492 GCA_046596815.1 Acidimicrobiales bacterium
CCGCCGCCAAGGGCAGGAAGACACGGTCGAGCGCCGAAGTGAAGAGCACCTCGAGCTTGGCCACTCTCGTCTCGCTGTCGGGGAAGATCCACGACATGCAGGGGTCGTTCGAGAAGGCCCGAGCAAGGACGCCCTGAAGAGTCGCCGAGTCCTCGGATGTCGCTGGTCGTACCGCCACGGTTGCCATGGCCGAGCAGGCTACGACGGAGCCGGCCCCACTGCCCGGGTACAGGCGGACGAGATCGTGTTCAGGGCGAACCCGACCCGGCTCGAGGACTCCCGGGCGATGGCATCCGGTGGACGGCGGGCATAGTCCTGGAGGTAGACGACCTCGTTGCGAGCGGCCTCGTAGTCGGGCAGCAAGGCGGCAGCGGCGTCGAACCGTGGCTTGAGGCCATCGGCGACCGGCCGAAGGGCGATCGGATCGGGTCGGTCCCCTGCGCGAATCCCAGAAGCGAACGTCGCCCACGACCCGCACACCCCGCCGAGTTCGGCGCGCGCCGCCTGTTCCGCCGGAGGGATGGTCGTGGTCGGCGCCGGGGGTGGTGGCGGCGGCGGACCTTCGGCCAGCAGCCGCGACAAGCCCATCGACGCTCCCACGCCCAACAGGATGAAGGCGCCGAGCAGCGCCATCGCCTTGACGGTTCGCCCGGTGATCGCCGACGGCGCCTGGTCGACCTTCCCGGAGAAGGCCCCCGCGAGGAGATTCTCGGCGCTGAAACCCCGGTTCTTGTATCCGAGCCAACCGAAGGACAACACCTCGCCGTCACGAAGGTTGACGGTCACCTGCGAACTGACGTAGTCCTCACGAACGGCCAGGTCGACGACGACCCGTTCCTCGATCATCCGCGCTGACGGGTCGTGAGCGGCCAACTGACTGGCGGTGAGGTTGCGGGGCGATCCCCGTCGGGCGAGCACGATCGACGTGTCGTAGACGACGACATCCACGCGGCGACGCCCGAGGCGCACCGATCGCAACACGCCGAGCGCCTCGCCCGGAGTCCGGGGCGGCGGAGGAGGCGGGAGGACCACCTCGGGCGGTGCTGGTGGCGGAACGTCGACCGGCTTGGGTGGTCGCGACCCGGTGTCGAGCATCGACATCACCGAGGCCTTCGACAGCGGCTGGACGGCCTCCGGGGGCGGATGGGTGGTGGACACCGGCGGCGGGGCGTCGCCCTCGTAGTCATCGCAGACGCAGCGACCGGTGGCGCGGTTGAGGAGGCGGCCACACCGGTCGCAGATCACGCCCCATCCCCCCAACAGACCATCCGTCACGATATCGGCCATCGACCCCGAACTGGAGCCTTGGCCAAGGGATAGGACGTCCTCCGGCGGTAGGATTTTCCCCCGATGACCCCGTCCTCCCGCACCGGCTTCTCCCGCGCCTCGGCTCTCGATCGCCTCGGGAAGGAGTCCTTCGACGTGCTCGTCATCGGAGGTGGCATCACCGGGGCTGGGGTCGCCCTCGACGCCGCCGCTCGGGGCCTGCGCACCGCCCTCGTCGAACGTGACGACTTCGCCTCCGGCACGTCGTCCAAGTCGTCGAAACTGGTTCACGGCGGACTGCGGTATCTCCAGCAGAAGGAGTACCGCCTCGTCTACGAGAACCTGGCCGAGCGCCAGCGACTCCTCGAGAACGCCCCCCACCTCGTGCGGCCCCTCCCCTTCCTCATCCCGCTGTTCGGCAAGGGCGGCGTCGTCAACAAGACGGTGGCCAAGGCCTACCGCACGGCGCTCTGGCTCTACGACCTCACGGGTGGCGTGCGCATCGGGAAGCGCCACAAGCGGATCACGCCGGAGCAGGCGCACGCCCACCTACCGACCCTCAACACCGACCTGCTGGCTGCCGCCTTCCTCTACTACGACGCCCAAGCCGACGATGCCCGCCTGACCCTGGCGTTGTTGCGGACGGCCGCCGATCAGGGCGCCGTCGTCGCCAACTACTCGCCCGTCGCCTCCCTCACCAAGGATGCCGCCGGCCTGGTCACGGGTGCTCGCCTCGCCGACGGCACCGAGATCCGGGCGACGACCGTGGTCAACGCCACCGGTGTCTGGGTCGACGACATCCGGGCCATGGCCGAGGACAAGCACCCCGACTCGATCCGTCCGGCCAAGGGCATTCACATCACGGTGCCCCGCTCGAAACTCCCGTGCGACATCGCCGCCGTCGTGCCCGTGCCGAAGGATCGACGCTCGATCTTCGTGGTGCCGTGGGGCGACCACACCTACATCGGCACCACCGACACCGATTACGCCGGCGACCGCGACCACCCGGAGTGCACGGCCGACGACGTGGACTACGTGATCAGGGCGATCAACACCTTCTTCACATCACCCCTCACCGCCGACGATGTCGTCGGCACCTGGGCGGGGCTCCGTCCGCTCGTGAAGGACGAGGCCAGCGAGCGCACCGCCGACCTCTCCCGTCGCCACAAGGTCGTCGTCTCGCCCACCGGCATGATCACCATCACCGGCGGCAAGCTCACCACCTATCGCAAGATGGCCCAGGACACGGTCGACGCCGTGGTCGAGCGACTCGACCGCCGCGTGCGTCGCTCGTCGACGGCCAAGTTGGCGCTGCGGGGCGCGGACGGCTTCGCTCGTCTGCAGGCGGACAGTGCCGGGCGGACGGGGACCGAGGCCGAGCGGTTCACCCACCTCCTCACCCGCTACGGAACCGACGCACGGACCGTCGATGCGCTCATCGACGCCGATGCCGCTCTCGGTGCGCCGCTCGTCCCCGGCCTCCCCTACCTCCGGGCCGAGGCCGTCTACGCGGCGCGTTACGAGATGGCCCACACCCTCGACGACATCTTGAGCCGCAGGACTCGCGCCCTGCTGCTCGAGCGCGAAGCAACCGCAGCCGCCGCGGACGACGTCGCCCGACTCGTGGCCAGCGACCTCGGTTGGGACGACGACGAGATCGCGCGTCAGGTCGCGGCGTTCAACGAGATCGTCCGTCGCGAGCGCGACGCAGCGTCGACGTCCGAGCCGACCAACCTGCCCGAAGCCGTAGGCCTCGCTTAGGGTCCGGGCGTGCCCCGGACGCCCGTGAACCCCATGCCGCTGCCCGAGGGGCAGGACATCACCGCCCACTTCGACGTCGCCGCCGAGCGGGCCGACGACGCCTTCGTCACCCGGCTGGCGGGCGAGTGCGCGGAGGTGAGCGTCGACGAGGTCGAGCGCACCGAGGCCGGCCGCGACTGGTGGCCGCTGGCCATGATGTGGGCCAAGAACGGCGAGACGCCGGCGCGGCCGACGGTGATCGCCCGACCCTCATCCGCCGACGAGGTCGCGGCCGTGCTCCGAACGGCGAACGAGGCCGGGGTGCCGGTCACCCCGATGGCCGGGCGGAGTGGCGTCTGCGGCGCCAGCGTGCCCGTCTTCGGCGGCGTGGCCCTCGACCTGACGGGGATGGCCGGCATCGTCGCCGTCGACGACGAGTCACTGCTGCTCGACGTGTTGCCGGGTACCTGGGGCGACACCCTCGAGGCCGACCTCCGCGCCGATCACGGCGTCACCCTCGGGCACTGGCCGCAGTCGATCGCCCTGTCCACGGTGGGCGGATGGGTGGCGTGCCGCTCGGCCGGCCAGTACTCGACCCGTTACGGGAAGATCGAGGACATGGTCATCGGCCTCGAGGTCGCGTTGGCCGACGGCTCGGTCATCCGCACCGGCGGCACCGCGCCACGATCGGCCGTCGGTCCCGACCTCACCCAGTTGTTCGTGGGCAGTGAGGGAACCCTCGGCGTGATCACCGAGGCCCGCCTCCGACTCCATCCGCTCCCGGCCGCCGAAGTGCGCGGGGCCTGGTCGTTCGACTCGTTCGAGGACGGCCTCGAAGTCTGCCGGCGCATCCTCAGGCGAGGGGCGACACCGGCGGTGCTCCGCCTGTACGACCACCGCGAATCCAAGCGCAGCTTCGACCTCGAGGGCCGCCACGCGTTGATCGTCCTCGACGAAGGAGACCCGGCGATCATCGATGCGATGTTCCGGGTCGTCGAGGAAGAGTGCGCGGCGGCCGAGCGCCACGACGACGAACTCGTCGAGCGATGGGTGCATCACCGCAACAACGTCTCGGGGCTTGCCGACGCCATCAATCGCGATGTCGTCGTCGACACCTGTGAAGTGGCCGCTCGCTGGTCGGTGCTGCCCGCGCTCTATCGAGACGCCGTCGCTGCGGTGAAGGCGGTGCCCGGATCGTGGGTCGCGTCGGCCCACCAGTCGCACGCGTACACCGACGGCGCCTGCCTCTACTTCACCTTCGCCGGCCAGCGCACCGACGACGGCATCACCAGCGCCGAGCAGTACTACGCCGACGCGTGGAAGGCGGTGACCGAGGTGACGCTGGCCCACGGCGGAGCGCTCAGCCACCACCACGGCATCGGCCTCCACCGCGGCCGTTTCATGGCCGCGGTGGAGTCCGATGCCGTGGTGGTGGGTGAGCGCTCCGCCGTGGGCCAACGTCACCTCGGTCACGGCCTTCCACGCG
>JBKJLU010000072.1:0-7006 GCA_046596815.1 Acidimicrobiales bacterium
ATCACCTTCGCCGCTGCCCAGGGCGTGCAGGGCCTCATGCGCAACTTCGGGCCCTTGGCCCGGGCGTCGCGGGCCTCGTGCCCGACGACCGGGTATCGACTCGTGGCCGCCGACGGCGGGGTCTTCACCTTTGGCGATGCGCCGTTCGCCGGCTCGACCGGCGACCTCACCCTCAACAAGCCGATCGTCGCCAGCGCGGCTACGCCCTCGGGCCAGGGCTACTGGCTCTTCGCTTCTGACGGGGGCGTCTTCGCCTTCGGTGACGCCGCCTTCTTCGGTTCGACCGGCGACCTCACCCTGAACAAGCCGATCGTCGGGGCTGCTGCCAGCCCCACGGGCGGCGGCTACTCGTTGTTCGCCTCGGATGGCGGCGTGTTCACCTTCGGCGACGCCGCCTTCTTCGGTTCGACGGGATCGATCACCTTGAACAAGCCGATCGTGGCGGCCGAGACGACGCCGTCGGGCAAGGGCTACTGGTTGTTCGCCTCGGACGGCGGCGTCTTCACCTTCGGTGACGCGACCTTCGAAGGCTCGACGGGAGCCATCACCCTCAACAAGCCGATCGTCGGTGGTGCCGCCTCTCGTAGCGGCAAGGGCTACTGGTTGTTCGCCTCAGACGGCGGCGTCTTCACCTTCGGTGACGCGACCTTCGAGGGGTCGACGGGAGCCATCACCCTCAACAAGCCGATCGTCACGGGCTTCCGCAGTTCGGGCGACGGCTACTACCTCGTAGCCAGCGACGGTGGGGTGTTCGCCTTCAATGCCCCGTTCCTCGGATCGCAAGGCGAGAAGCCGCTGAACTCACCGGTCGTCTCGGGCAGCCGGTAGTCGTGCCGGGGCGACGCCTCGGCTCAGCCGCCCTCTTGGCGGTGTGTTTCGGTCTCGTCGGTTGGGCCGCCGGGGGGTCGTCGACCCCGGCCGCCCAACGGCTGCGAATCCAGCCCATCGCCGCCACCACCAACTACGCCGCCGTCGTCATCGACACCGGCCAAGAGGTGAAGAAGTTCTGCCTCGCCTTTCCCGAGGACGAGATCACGGGCGCCGAGGCGTTACGGCGCGTCGACGCGCAAGTCGTGTTCGCCAACTTCGGAACTCGCGGCCAGGCCGTGTGCTCGCTGTGCGGTACGGGCTGCCCGTCGTCGAACTGCTTTTGCGATCCGAACCGGTTCTGGGCTTACCACCGGGCCGGACCGGGGGGCGCGCCGTACGCCTTCTCCCGCACCGGCGCATCGGGGACTGCGGTGCGCAACGGCGACGTCGAGGGGTGGAAGTGGGGGGGCGGCGAGGCTCCGCCGGCGGCCAAGGTCAGCGAGGTCTGCAATGTCGACGAGCCCCCGAGCCGAACATCGAGCGCCGCACCGGCCACGTCGACGACCACGACCCAAGTAGGGCAGGAACCTCCCGCCACGACGAGCACCACGGGCGCGCAACCGTCCCCGGCCAGCCCGGCGACGACGACGCTGACACCCACCTCGGCGCCGGCGTTCGTCCCGGACGGGCCGAGGTCCGGTCCGTTGGCCGGCGCCGGCCAGCCATCGCCGACGACGGCCGCAACGCCGTCGGAACCCGAGCCGGTTGCCCCCGAGGACGGGGTCGGCGGATCGTCGGGCCTCGACGTCGGGGAGCCCACCGAGGCGGAGGATGAGCAAGCTGCGCCACCCCTGGGCGACGGTGGTCCGGCATCGTCCGCCAGCCGGGGAACGGTCGCCGTCTTCGTGGCCCTCCTGGGTGGAATTCTGGTCTGGAGGGCGCGCCTCAAGCGGTCGAAGGTGCGCCGAGAGGGGCCGGTTCGCTAGCCTTGTTTCCCGTGCGCCGAGCCATGGCGGCGGCGATCGCCGCCCTCGCGCTGGTGGTGCTGCCGGTACAGCCGGTGAGCGCCGGGGATCCCGTGAAGGACCGGGAGACAGCACAGGCGCGCGCCAACGCAGCGGCGGCCAAGTTCGCCAAGGCCTCGTCCTCGTTGGCCAAGGTCGAGCGCGAGCTCAAGGAACTCGAGGGGAAGACCGCCTCGACCCGGACCCGCCTCAGTGGCCTCGAAGAAGAGGTCAAGGTCGTTGCCGTCAACAGCTACGTGCGGGGCAACGTGAATGAGGTCTTCGTCTTCGACAAGGACCTGGGCCGAACCTCCCGCCGCAATGCCATGGCTCGATTCGTGACGGTGGGCGATACCGACGCCGTCGACGAGTTCAGGGCCGCCCGGAAGGATCTCGAAGCGGGATCTTCCGCGGTTCGCGAACAGGTCGAACAGCGGAAGGTGGCGGCGGCCGATCTGGCCAAGCAGAAGACTTCGGCATACAAGGAACTGACCCGTCTGGCCGCGGCCGAGAAGGCGTACCTGGCCAAGATCGCAGCGGAGAAAGCGGCCGCCGAGAAGGCCGCGGCGGAGAAGGCGGCCGCGGCCAAGCGGGCTGCGGATGCGAAGGTGTCGGCTTCGCGGAACGCCGCCTCCCGGACGACCCCGACCCCGACCACGGCCAAGGCGTCGACGTCGGCGACCAAGGCTCCGACCGAGAAGCCCGCCGGCGTCATCGCCTCGGGCGAGTGGGTGTGCCCCGTGCAGGGACCCCGGGCCTTCTCGAACGATTGGGGACAGCCCCGATCGGGTGGACGCGTCCACCAGGGCAACGACATTCTGAGCCCACGGGGAACGCCGATCGTTGCGCCCGTGTCGGGCAACGTGCGCCACCACAACTCCAGCCTCGGCGGTCTCTCGTTCTACCTGAGTGGTGACGACGGCAACACGTACTACGGCACCCACATGCAGTCGTACGCGGCAAGTGGACGGGTCAGCGCCGGCACGGTCGTCGGCTACAACGGAGACAGCGGCAACGCCCGGGGCACACCGCACCTGCACTTCGAGATCCATCCGGGTGGCGGCTCTCCTGTGAACCCGTATCCCACGTTGACGAAGTACTGCTGAGGGACCGACAGACGTGATGTCGCAGGAGTTGGCCGCAGCCCTCGGCCGTCGGCTCGGCGGCTCGATCGACGACCTGCGCCGACTGAGCGGTGGGGCGTCGCGCGAGACCTGGTCGTTCCGTCGCCAAGGCGTCCCCCTGATCCTTCGCCGCGACCCGCCGGGCGTTCCGTCCAAAGGCATGACCATGGAGGCCGATCTCTTTCGAGCGGCCGCCGCCGCCGGCGTTCCGGTGCCCGATCTCATCGACGCCGACGACGACCCGGAGATCCTGGGGTCGGCGTTCCTGGTGACGGCCCACGTCGAGGGCGAGACGATCCCCCGCAAGATCCTGCGGGATCCCGAGTTCGCCGACGCCCGACCGAAGCTGGCTCGGCAGTGCGGGGAGATCCTCGCCCGTCTTCACACCATCGACCCCGCAACCGTTCCCGGCCTCGAGGAGGCGGATCAGGTCGCACAGTTCCGGGCGGTCCTCGACGGCGTCGGTCATGCCCATCCCGCTTTCGAGCTGGCGTTCCGTTGGCTCGAATCGCACCGGCCATCGTCCCAGGGGCGCGCCATCGTTCACGGCGACTTTCGGAACGGCAACCTGATCGTCGGACCGGATGGGGTCATGGCGGTTCTCGACTGGGAACTGGCCCACGTCGGCGACCCCCTCGAAGACCTCGGATGGCTGTGCGTCAAGGCGTGGCGCTTCGGCGTCGACCGGCCCGTCGGAGGGTTCGGCACCTACGACGACCTCATCGCCGGCTACGGCGACGTCGACGTCGACGATCTGCGTTGGTGGGAAGTTCTCGGCAACCTCAAATGGGGGATCATGTGCATCGTGCAGACGAGCGCCCACACCCGCGGCGCCGTCCGTTCCGTCGAACTCGCAGCCATCGGACGCCGGGTGTGCGAGGTCGAGTGGGACCTGCTCGAGATGATGCCGTGACCGAACCCCACGACGTCCCCGACGCAGCCGCGCTGGTCGAGGCGGTGCGGGAATTCCTCGAGCGCGACGTGCTGCCCGCCACCGAGGGACGGGTGCAGTTCCATACCCGGGTCGCGGCCAACGTGCTCGGCATGGTCGAGCGCGAGCTGCAACTCGGCCGGTCTCAGTTGCAGGCCCACGAGGCCGGTCTTGCCGCCCTCGGCATGGCCGACGAGCGGGCGCTGGCCGACGCCATCCGATCTGGCAGCCTCGATGATCGCCGCGACGAGGTGCGCGCGTTCATCGAAGCCACCGTCCGGGCCAAACTCGAAGTGGCCAACCCGCGACACCTCAAAGGCCCGCGACCCCCGGTAGCGTGACGGCGTGAACCTGCGGCGCCGATTCCTGACGTCTGCCGTGGTTCTGGCCTTGGTGTTGGCGGCGTGCGGCGCGGAAGTGCCCGAGCAAGCGGCCACCGACGGATCGGCGGCCGCTGCGCCCCCGACGTCGGCGGAGTCGTCGGCGGACTCGTCGAGGGAGCCGAGCACCGGCGCCCCGTCGGAGTTGCTCATGTTCAAGGCCCCGGCCATCGGTGGGGGACAGGTCGATGCCGCAGTGTTCCAGGGACGGCCGACGCTGCTCTGGTTCTGGGCCCCCTGGTGAAGCAGCTGTGGCCGGGAAGCCCCGGTCGTTGCGCAGGTTGCGCGACGCTACGAAGGCAAGGTCAACATCGTCGGTATGGGCAGTCGTGACGACCTGTCTCGACTCGAGGACTTCGTCGACGAGCACGGGATCGGCGCCTTTCCTCAGGTCGCCGACGTTTCAGGCGCACTGCGAGCCAAACTCGGCGTCGTGGGCCAGCCGACGTGGATCTTCATTACCGCCGATGGCAAAGCCGAGAAGGTCTTCGGTGAACTCGGCGAGAATGGTCTCGTGACCCGACTCGACGCACTGCTTACGCCGTGAGTATCGGTCGTTGAACCATCCTTCGGACTTCGACGATCGCGAGCGGTTGCACGTCGTCTCCGACGAAGAGGTCGCCGACCTGGCCGAGGGACGTACCGACGCCAGTGCGCTGATTCGTATCGCAGGACGACTGGCGTCGTCGGCCCGCCAAGCCGGGGCCAAGGCCGTCGCCACCGGTCAGTGGATGGCGACGACCCTTATCGAGATCGCGCCTCGCATCCCGATCCGCGACCTGGCAACGTTGCAGGTCGACCACGACGGACTCTCGGGGGCGGCGCTCGCCGGTGAGTTGATTCGCCGGGCGAGCCGGGCCTCGGCCACCATCGGCGCCGCTTCCGGGGCGGTGATGAGCGCCGAGCAGTTCGCGCCCCCGACCTGGATCACGATGCCCTTCGAACTCGTGGTCCAGACGGTGGCCGTTGCCATCATCGAGCTCAAGCTCGTGGGCGAGCTGCACGAGGTCTACGGACGACCGGTGCAGGGCAACGGCACCGAGCGCACCATCGCCTTGGTGAAGGCGTGGGCCGAGCGCCGTGGCGTGACCACAGCGACGGTGACGACGCGCGGCGGCGTGGCCGATGCCCTGGGCAAGGGCACCCGCAACGAGCTGGTGCGGTTGGTGCGCCGCAGGCTCATGTCGCGTCTCGGACGCAACCTTTCGAGTCTCGCTCCGCTGCTCGCCGGAGCGGTCGCTGGCGCCGAAGTGAACCGCCGGGCAACGCGTGGCCTCGGCGAGGCAGTGGTACGCGACCTCGCCGCTGCGCGAGTCTCTGGCCCGTGAGTGAGCTTGCGAACGAACAATTGATACCGCGCTTCTGTTCACGGGTGCCGACGGAGGAGGCACCGTGAGTGAGCTTGCGAACGAACCATTGATACCGCGCTTCTGTTCACGGGTGCCGACGGAGGAGGCACCGTGAACGTCGGCATTCTCGGAGGAACCGGTCCCGCGGGCAGCGGTCTCGCTGCCCGCCTGGCCGATGCAGGGCTCGAAGTCGTCATCGGATCGCGCACCAAAGAGCGAGCCCTCGAAGTCTGCGAAGAGTTGCGCAAACGGTGGCCCGACAAGAACCTCGCTCTCGAGGCCGGCGACAACATGCGAGCCGCCTCCGCCGAGGTCGTGATCGTGGCCACGCCATGGAACGCCGCCGCCGTCACCGTCGCATCGGTGAGCGGGCGCATTACGGGAAAGGTCGTCATCTCGATGGCCAACGCCCTCGAGAAGGTCGGAGCAGAGTTCGAGCCGCTCATCCCGCCGCGTGGATCGGTGGCCGCCCACGTCCAGGCGGCCGCTCCTGGTGCGCTCGTGTCGGCGGCCTTCCAGCACCTGCCGGCCAAGGCCCTGTCCGAGCTCGAGAAGCCCATCGAAGCCGACGTCCTCGTGTGCAGCGATCACCGCTACGCCTACGACGCCACGGCCGAGCTCGTGGGCCTGATCCCCGACCTGCGCCCCCTCAACGCCGGGTCGCTGTCGAACGCCGCACCCATCGAGTCGATCACCGCGGTGCTGTTGCAGTTGAACGTTCGCTACAAGACCCGGGCAGCCATCAAGTTCACTGGGATCAAACTGCCGTGACCCGGCCGTGAGCATGCAGCTGTATTGCACCGCTCGCCGCGAGATCGTTGCTTTCGAACCCGGCGAGATCGTCACGATGTACACGTGCGGCATCACGCCCTATGACTCCGCCCATCTCGGACATGCGGCGACGTACCTGCTCTACGACGTCCTCCAACGTCGACTGCGCGACCTGGGGCACGAGACCCGCTGCGTGCGCAACATCACCGACATCGACGATCCGCTCTTCGAGAAGGCGCGCCAGCTCGGGGTGTTCTACCTCGACCTGGCGGCGGAGGAGATGGCGAGGTTCGACTCGTGCATGGAGGCGCTCGAGTTGTTGCCGGCTTACTCCGAGCCGCGGGCAACGTCGGCCATCCCCGACATCCTCGGGTTCATCGGGATGGTGCTCGAGTCGGGCCATGCCTATGAGTCGGGGGGATCGGTCTACTTCGACGTCTCGAGCTTCGATGGCTTCGGTTCGGTTTCGCACCACGACCGCGGCACGATGCTGCGGCTGGCGGCGGAGAACGGGGGCAACCCGGGCGACCCGAACAAGGACGATCCCCTCGACTTCGTGTTGTGGCAACCGTCGGCCCCCGACGAGCCGGCGTGGGAGTCGCTCTGGGGACCGGGTCGACCCGGATGGCACATCGAG
>JBKJLU010000138.1:0-4485 GCA_046596815.1 Acidimicrobiales bacterium
TTCTGCAGCCGCGCGGCCTGCATGGGCCAGGTCCCCGGCGAAGTCGTGGCCGCCACCTTCGCGGTCTTCAACCCGGCCATCGTCGTTCCGGCGGTGACCGAGGGATGGTCGAAGACCGACGCCACCACCGTGCTGCAGGCCCGACTCGACGGCCAGCGAAAAGCGCTGGCGCGGATACTCGGCGATGCCGCCGACGAGGCGAAGCTGGCCCGAGCCACCGAACTGATGATGCGGGCGGTCGCAGTAGCCCCGGTCGCCGGTCACCCCTTGTTCGCCGGGCTCCGATCGCTCGGTCTTCCGGGCGATCCGATCGGCAACATGTGGCGGGCCGCCGACACCCTGCGCGAGCACCGCGGCGACTCCCACGTGCTCGCCTGGGTGGCCATGCACGTCGGCGCCGTCGAGGCCACCCTGCTGACCGAGCTCTGGTGGAACCAACGCGTCGGCGGCTACGTGAAGACGCGTGGATGGGGGGCGGACGACATCGAGGCCGGCATCGCCTCGCTGCGCCAGCGGGGCTTCATCGACGGCGACCCCGCAACGTTCACGCCGGCTGGCGAGGAACTGCGGTCGGTCATCGAGGAGATGACCGACGCGGGCGAAACCGAAGTCGTGGCCGCCCTCGGCGACGACGCCGACGAGCTCTTCGACCTCCTCGCCCCCTGGACCAACGCCGTGCTCGAAGCCAAGGGCTACCCCCGCGACCCGGCCGCCGTGGGCCGCAGCTGACCTTTTGGCAGCGGGATCCCGCCGCCTACGGCGGGATCCCGCTGCCAAAAGCGGTGTGTGTGTGGGGGGGATCAGCGGTAGCGGGTCCATCCCTTGGGAGTGGGGACGTAGTCGGCGTCCTTCAGGTAGCGGTGCAGTTCGACGTCGACCTTCTCGACGACGATGCGCGAGAGCCGGCCGGACACGAGGAGTTGATCGAGGGCGTGGACGGCGTCGCTCTCCCACGAGCCGTCGAAGGGCCGCAGGGCCAGGAGGCCGCGCGCTCGGCGCTCGACGTAGAGCGTCGCCAGCCCGTCGAGCAGCACGACGTACGAGCCGGCGGCGCGCGCGGGGCGGCCGGTGACGTCGCCGGCGATCTCGGGCCAGGGCAGGCCGACGCCGAACGGGTTGGCCGGATCGGTGGCCGCCAGCACGAGCGCCGATCCCTGGCGCATCTCTCCTGCGAAGTCGCGGTATTGGCGCAGGCGGTCGACGGCGCCCGGCAACGCGAACTGAGCTCCTCCGAGACCGGCCACGAAATAGCCGCGACGGATACGCCCTGCGTCCTCCATGGCCCGCAACACGGGGTAGACGGCGGCGAACCCGCCAAAGACCCCTTCGCCTCGAACGGCCTCGCGCGTCAGCACGCCATGACGTTCGAGCAAGACCGAGGCCAGCGCGTGGGCCGCCACCGTCGCTTCGACCGGGGGGCGCTCGACCAGCGACCAGCGCCCCTGAGCGGTCGGCGGGCCCATGGTCGAGAGGGTGCCCATGCGGGGCCGCGCTCGGCCGGTGCGGCCGCTCCCGGAGGTCCGCTTCCTGGCCGAGAGCGAGCGCAACGGGGCGAAGGCGTCGTTGGTCACCTCGCCCGCCCACACCAGATCCCACAACGCCGCCAGCGTGTCTCGATCGTCCTTGGCGGCGAAGTCGCGGAAGAACCGGGCGCCGCCTCCGGCGAGGATCTCCCGCAGCCGGTCGTGCTCTTCCCCGGAGGGGCGCTCCTCCCCGGCGCGAGCCGACGCGATCGGCGCGGACTTGGCCAAGACCGATCCCCGCAGATAGAGCAGCACCCGCCCGTCGTCGCGACCGATCGGACCGCCGCCGATCCACACGACCTCGCCGGCCGCGCACAACTCGTCGAGCAAGCGGGGCGAGTAGTCGCGAACCCGGGCCGACAGCACGTCGCGTTCGAGCACGCTGGCGGGCACGGGCACCCCCTGCAACTGGGTGACGACCTCGTAGAGCCGGTCGATGCCTCGGCTCTCGCCGCCGACGCCGTGCCATGCCGGAAGGAAGCGGCCGAGCACGTCGGCCTCGACCGGCTCGACCTCGCGTCGCAGTGCCGCCAACGAACGTTGTCGCAGCATGCGCAACACCTCGGAGTCGCACCACTCCCGCTCGATGCCGAGATTCCGTTCGGCCACGTAGGCGGTGGGCCGGAATGCACCCCGCACCACGGTCTCGCGCGTCTCGAGCATCGCCAGCACGCCGTCGACCCGGTCGAAGGCCACGCCGAATCGGGCCGCCGGTTCCGCGGTCACGAACGGACCGTGGGTTCGGCCCCAACGGCGCACCAGCTGTTCGAGGGCGTCGGGCACAGGATCGAGGAACGCTTCGGGCACCCCGCGGGGCACGGCAACCCCGAGGCCGTCGCGGTAGCGGCCCGCATCCTCGACGACGATGAGGCGCTCCTCGCCGGCGATGCGCACCGACACCGCCCGGCGTTCCTTCACCAGCGTCGCCGAGAAATCCTCGGTGCAGCGGGACCGCAGTTCGTCGACGGAAAGATCCCCGAGACGACGCAAGAGGTCGGAGGCGGCGTCGACGGTGCGGGCCCATCGCCGCTCGTCGAGGGCCTGCAGTTCCGCCTCGAGCTGATCGAGGACGTCGGCGTCGAGCAGTTCGCGCAGCTCGTCGGCCCCGAGGAGTTCGGCGAGCATGTGGCGGTCGAGGGTGAGCGCCTGGGCGCGGCGCTCGGCCACCGGAGCGTCGCCCTCGTACATGAAGTTGCTGACGTAACGGAAGGCCAGCGACGACGCGAACGGCGACGGCGTCGTCGTGTCGACCGAGACCACCCGCACCTTGCGCGATGCGATGTCGGCCATCAAGCCGTGCAGCGCGGGAAGGTCGAAGACGTCGCTGAGGCACTCGCGATAGGTCTCGAGCAGGATCGGGAACGAGCCGTAGCGCGAAGCCACCGCCAACAGATCCGCGGCCTTCTGGCGCATCTGCCAGAGCGGGGTGCGCGATCCCGGTCGCCGACGCGGCAACAGCAGGGCACGCGCCGCGTTCTCGCGGAAGCGGGACGCGAACAGCGCCGACTGCCCGACGGCGTTGACCACGAGTTCCTCGACGTCGTCGGGATCGAGGATCACGGCGTCGGCCGGGGGTGCGTCGTCGGCTTCGGGAAGGCGGACGACGATGCCGTCGTCGTCCCAGATGGCCTGCACCTCGAGCCCGAGCCGATCCATCACGCGCGTTTCGAGGGCGAGTGCCCAGGGCGCGTGGACCCGAGCCCCGAAGGGCGAGAGCACGCAGACCCGCCAGTCGCCGAGCTCGTCGCGGAACCGCTCGACCACGATCTGGCGGTCGGTCGGCAGCACACCACCCGTCGCCTCCCGCTCCTCTCCGACGTAGGCCCGCAGGTTGGAAATCGCCAGGTCGTCGAGGCCGTGATCCTCCCGTAACTGCTCGTTGGTGATCGAGTCGAGCTCGCGGAGGAACTGGCCGACGGCGACGCCCAGTTCGTAGGGGCGGCCGATGGCGTCGCCCTTCCAGAAGGGGATCTTTCCCGGCTCGCCGGGTGCGGGCACGACGACGACGCGGTCGCGAGTGATCTCCTGCACCCGCCAGGTGGTCGCCCCGAGGAGGATGTTCTCGCCGACGCGACTCTCGTAGACCATCTCCTCGTCGAACTCCCCGACCCGGCTGCCCTCCGGCGTGAAGACGCCGTAGAGCCCCCGGTCGGGGATGGTGCCCCCACTGATCACGGCCAGCATGCGCGAACCGGGGCGCGCCTTGAGCACGCCCTCGAGCCGGTCCCAGACGAGTCGGGGTCGCAGCTCCGCGAACTCGTCCGACGGGTAGCGCCCCGACAGCATGTCGAGCACACCCTCGAGCGCCTCGCGGGTCAGCTCAGCGAAGTTGTAGGCGTTGGTGACGCAGGCGAAGACGTCGTCGACGCTCCAATCCTCCATCGCCACCATGGCCACAACCTGCTGGGCCAGGATGTCGAGCGGGTTCTTCGGCACCCGCGTCGTCTCGATGAGCCCGGCCTGCATGCGCTGCGCCGCAACCGCAGCGACGACCAGGTCGCCCCGGAACTTCGGGAAGATCTTGCCCTTCGAGGGTTCGCCCACCGAGTGCCCCGCCCGGCCGATGCGTTGCAGTCCGGAGGCCACCGACGACGGCGACTCGACCTGGATGACGAGATCGATGGCCCCCATGTCGATGCCGAGCTCGAGCGACGAGGTGGCGACGAGGGCGGGGAGTTTGCCTGCCTTCAGCGCATCTTCGATCTCCAGCCGTTGCTCGCGCGCGATCGAGCCGTGATGCGAGCGCACGAGGTCGGGCGTGTCCTCCCGACCGCTCTCTTCGCGGTTGAGCTCGTTGAGCCGAAGGGCGAGACGCTCGGCCAGCCGACGGGAGTTCACGAAGATCAACGTCGACGTGTGCTGGCGGATCAGGGACAACAACACCGGGTGGATCGAGGGCCAGATCGACGACCTTCTTTCCGGGTCGCCAGCGGCGGGACCGCTCATCACGAAGTCGGGCGAC
>JBKJLU010000192.1:0-23720 GCA_046596815.1 Acidimicrobiales bacterium
GTTCTTGACGCTTCCTTGCCGCGGCCGACGACGACGCCGCGGCCCCCACAGGGGAGGCCAGGCCCAGTACCAGGGCGACCACGAGCGGAATGGACGCGAGTCGTCGGAGCGGAGTCATGAGAGCAAGGGCACCCAGGCGTCCGGGAGGACGATCGAGCGAGGAGACGCAGCCCCGAAAGGCCTCGTTCAAGGTACTGGGTTCGCCGCGAGGGCCGCAATCTCCTGCCGGCATCCCCTTCTCAGGAGGGGCCCGCCCGGAGGCGACAGAGCCCGGGGAACCTGCCGTCGTCATTCGCACTTCCCCGAGCGAATGCCGCCGTTCGGTCCCCCGAGCCCGTCGTTGTCGGCCACCGTACCGCCGGTTCTCCCGGCCAACAAGTGCCCGTTCTCCGGCCCTCTGGAGGGCGTCGACGCGTGAGTTTGGCCCCTAGTTCTGGAACTTGCCTGCTTCAATTCTTGAACTTGCCTGCTTCAATTCTTGAACTTGGTCGCGTACCCGATGCGCATTGCCGGACGGAAGTACTGCTCGGTGTAGGCGTAGCTCGACCCCACGATGCGGTCGAGTTCTTCCTCGTCGACGGCCGACCACGGGAGTTGCCCGACGAGGTAGATGGCGTTCTCGTCACCGATGGCGAAACGAACGCCGTAGAGCTTGTTGTTGAGCCGCAGGAGATACTCGAAGAGGACCTCGGCGTGGGATTCGGGGGCGGGCATGAACTGGGTCTCGAAGTGCAGGGTGCGCTCGCGCAGGTGGAACCAGATCGTGGTGACCTGCTTCTCCTCCCCGGCGAGACGTATGAACCAGCGCCGATCGCCGCCATGCGGGAGCTGGTCGACGGCCAGCACCAGATCGTTGGTATCCCTCGCCTGCTCGGCCCACGAGCGAATGAGGGTGCCGAGTTCGTCGAGCTGCTCGGGTGTGGCCCGGTCTACCGGCACTCGACCAACTGGCGGGCCGTGAGATCGCCGTACAACCGGCGCAATCGTCCGGCGGCGATCGACCAGGTGTACTCGCGGGCGCGGATGGCGGCCCGGCGGCCGAGCTCGGCGGCCAATTCCGGATCGGTCAGCACCACGCCGAGGGCTTCGGAAAAGGCGTGGTGGTCGCGCTCGGCCACAAGGAACCCGGTGCGGCCGTCGTCGACCAGGCTGGTGAGTCCGCCGACGTCGGAGGCGACGACGGGAATGCCGCAAGCGGCGGCTTCGAGGGCGACCAGGCCGAAGGACTCCGACCGGCTGGGCACCACGCAGACGTCGGCCGCCCGGTAGAAGGTCGACAGCAGCTCGTGGGGCTGGGGCGGGATGAAGCGCACCCGACCGGCCAACCCGAGGTGCTCGACGAGGGCCTTCATCCGATCGACCTCGACTTCGCCGCTCGGCCCGCTCGGGCCACCGACGACCACGAGGAAGGCATCGGGCACGCGGTCGGCCAGTTCGCCCAGCGCCCGCACTGCGACCTCGAGACCCTTCAACGGTTGGATCCGGCCGACGAAGAGCAACATCCGACCTTCTTCGGGGAGGCCGACGGCCCGCCGGGCCTGGCGCCGCTGCCCAGGGGCGAAGAAGGCGTGGTCGACGCCGGGCGCCACGATCTCGATGCGGCTGGCGTCGGCGTCATAGAGGCGCACCAACTGGGCCACCTCGTCGTCGCACGAGGCGAGGATGGCGTCGGAGCACCCGATGATGTCGGCCTCGGCCTCGCTGCGATGTTCGCCGTCGTCGCTGAGGTCGACCTCGGCCTTCACCCGGTCGAGCGTGTGGAAGGTCGATACCAGCGGCAGATCGAGTGCGTGTTTGATGGTGTGGCCGGCGATGCCCGACAGCCAGTAGTTGGCGTGGATGGCGTCGGCGTGATGCCCGGCGGCCATGCGCTGCAACACGGCCTCGGTGAACTCGGGCACGAGGCCGTGGAGCGCCTCCTTCGGCACCCGATCCAGGGGCCCCGCAGGAACGTGGTGCACGATGAGCCCGGGTTCGACCTCGACGATCGGCGCCTGCTGTTCACTCCACGACCGCGTGTAGACGTCGCAGCGCACACCTGCTCGGGCCAGCGCGGCCGCGAGTTCGCGGACGTACACGTTCATGCCGCCGCCATCGCCTGTGCCCGGCTGGGCCAACGGGGACGTGTGCATCGAGAGCACTGCCAGGGCGCGCACGAATCCGTTCAACCCGTAGCGGGCGTGACTTCTTCCTGGACTTCGGTGCGGGTGGCCAGGTTCTCGTGCCGGAAGGAGGCGTAGACCTTGATCAGGGTCTGCTTCTGATCCTCGGTGATGTAGGGATCGCGCAGGATTTCGCCCGGCAGGTCGTGCTCACCATCGCGCTCCTCGAGGATGCCCGCCTGCACGTAGAGCGTCTCCGCCGAGATGCGGAGCGCCTTGGCGATCTGTTGGAGGATCTCGGCCGACGGCTTGCGCAGACCCCGCTCGATCTGGCTGAGGTACGGGTTGGAGATGCCCGCCAGATCGGAGAGCCGCCGCAGCGACAGGCGCGCCGTACTGCGCTGCTCGCGGATGAACGCGCCCAGGTCGTGCGGCCGATCGACGTCATCCCCCATGCATGACTCCTAAGAAACGACGCCGGAATTTCGCCAGCAGCCAGTCGTCGAGCGGAAAGACTCCTTGCCGAAACGAAATCCCGGCGTCATTTCAGACGGAGTCATGGGGACGACGTTAGTTCTGGCTAGGTCAGTAGCTCGCCGGGGTCGGCGGAGCCCGACTTGTACCGGTTCACGATCTCGGCCTGGAACGCGTCGATGCGATCGAAGACCGAACGGCGGCGATCGCTCAAGCTGCGCTCGAGCGAGGTGAGCTGGTCGGCGAGCTTGCGCACGACCTCGTCCGAAAGCTCCGGCAGATTGGCGAGGGAATCGGCGTCCGCGACCTCGTCGATCTCGACCGAGAACTCGTCGCTGGCCTCGTCCGGAGCCATGAGGGTGGGGAGGCGGCCGAAGCCAGAAGGGCGTGACTGATCTCCCAGCATCTCGCCGCCCTTGAGACGGTCGACGATGTCGCTGGCGTCGCTTCGACCCTCGCCGGCACCCCGCTGCTCGAGTTCGGCGTGGATGATGTCGAGTCGACCCTGCACGAGGCGGCGGGCGTACGAGAGCCCCAGCTCGATCTCCTGGCACTCTCCTCGACGCGATCGCACCTCGTCGAGGGAAAGCGCATCGAGGCCGGTGGTGTAGTCGTCAGCCAGAACGCGCACGAGTCGGTCGGAAGACATGGCGCCGATGGTATCGACCCGTAAGGTTGCTCGGATGATCGGGACCATTCGAGCGTTGGTCTTCGACTTCGACGGGCTCATTGCAGACACCGAAGGCCCCGAGTACGAGGGATGGCGAGAGACGTGGGCCGAATTCGGCCACGAGCTCACCGTGGAGGAGTGGTGCCAGTGCATCGGCACGAGGGGCGGTTGGGACCCGTTGACCGAGCTGGCGCTCCGCGTCGGTACGGACGTCGACGTGCTCGAGGCCAACGAACGGCGGCGAGCCCGCCACCGTCCCCGGATCGAGGCGCTCGAGCCGCTCCCCGGCGTCGTCGACCTCTTGGCGGCAGCCCAGAGCGCGTCGTTGGCTACCGCCATCGCCTCGAGCTCCGATGCCGACTGGGTGCCGGTGCTGCTCGTGCAGCTCGGCCTGGTCGACCGCTTCGCCCACGTGTCGCTCTACGACGGGACCTGTCCTCCCAAGCCAGCGCCCGACCTCTATCTCCGGGCCTGCTCGGCGCTGGGCGTCGGCCCCTCCGAGGCGATCGCCTTCGAAGACTCTCCGAACGGGGTCGCGTCGGCAAAAGCGGCCGGCCTCTGGTGCGTGGCCGTGCCCAATCCCCTCACCCGGACCCTCGACGTGAGCGGTGCCGACCTCGTTCTCGACTCCCTCGCCGGGTTGTCGTTGGACGCCCTCTTCGCCGACCTCGGCTGCTAGGTTCCCGCGGGAATCGCCCCTTTCTCAACGAGGAGCACCACATGGAGATCTTCAGTCAGGCCGGCGGCGAAATGCTGTCTCGGTGGGGTCACTACCTCGCCGGCGTCACCTGGATTGGTTTGCTGTACTACTTCAACTTCGTCCAGACGCCGGCGTTCGCCGCCTTCGAGGCAGGACCCCGCACCGAGGCCTTCCGCAAGCTGGTACCCCGGGCGCTGTGGTGGTTCCGCTTCGGCGCCGTCCTGACGCTGCTCACCGGCCTCTCCATCCTGGCGTTCCAGGAGCGGCTGATGGACGCCGATTTCTACCAGTCGGCCCCCGGCCGCAGCATCTCGACCGGCATCCTCCTGGCCCTCGTGATGTTCGCCAACGTGTGGCTGGTCATCTGGCCCAACCAGAAGATCCTGATCGCCAACGCCGAGGGTGTCGCTGCCGGCAACGAAGCGCTTCCGAACGCAGCGGCTGCGGCCCGCAAGGCCGCCTGCGCCTCCCGCACCAATGCGCTGTTCTCGATCCCGATGTTGTTCTTCATGGGGGCCACCTCTCACTTCGCCGGGAGTTACGAGAACGGCGAAGGGGGTCAGCGGGCCATCTACTGGGCGCTCGTCGTTCTCATCGTGGTCGTGTTCCAAACGATTGCGCTCACCGCTCCGGCCGTCGGCAAGCCGCAGGCTTGGCATATCGACCAGCACCGGAACACGATCATTGCCGGATTCGTCCTTTCGGCGATCCTGATCCTTCTCTTCGAGGTGCTCTTCTAAATGCTCAGCCGCTCATTCCGCCGTCCTGCTGCAGCCCTGTTTCTCGTCGCTTCTCTCGGCTTCGCCGCCTGCGGTGGGGGCGACGACAACGCGGAGTCCAGCGCCACTTCCGACAGCGGTGCCTCCGACAGCGGTGGCGGCACCGCCGCCGCGACCATCGATCTGAAGGCGCAGACCTTCGAGCCCGCCGAGGCGACGATCAAGGTCGGTGACACCGTCGAATGGAAGTGGGAGGGCGGCGTCCAGCACAACGTGAAGGGCGACGGCTTCAAGAGCAAACTGCAGAGCAAAGGCGAGTTCACCCACACCTTCGACGAGGCCGGCACCTTCGCGTTCAGCTGCGACGTGCACCCCGCCACCATGAAGGGCTCCATCACGGTTGGGTAGCGGTCAGAGGTCCAGGAGGATGGTGGCCAGCAGGGCCCAGGCGGGACCGGCCAGAAGATAAGCATCGAGGCGCCGGAGCGCAGGCACCGGCGCCTCGTCGCGTCCGAGCAGGGCCGTAGCCATCACCCCACCGGCGGGAACGGCGACGGCAATCACACCCGCCAGGATCCAGGGGCTGGCCCCGCGAAAGGGCGGCACCATCGTGGCGGCCACGGCGAGACCGATCGCGCCGGCACTGGCCAGACCTGCGACCGGGCCTTCCCACCGCGATCGTGCGCCCGACCCGACGATGAATGCGCTGGCGTCGACGGCATGGACCATGGCCACCAACACCAGAGCCGGTAACGCACCGAGTCCGTTGCGTACGATCGCCGGTGACGCCGCGGCGACACCGATGCTGATGCCGATGGCCAAGGTCACCCTCGCGTCCCACGCCGTCCCTCCTGGGCGAAGCCGCGCCGCCGCCAGTCCCGTCACGGCGATGAGCACGACGACGGCGACGACGGCCAAGGGGCTGACAGAACCGGCAAGGGCGGCGAGGACGGCGCCTCCGGCGGCCACGGGAAGGAAGGGCCGGTGGCCTGAACGTCGCCAGGTCCGACACGCCTGCCCGGCCGCTCCGAGCGCGACCACGGCGAACACGGCCGACGTCGTCAGTGGCCCGGCGGCGACGGCGGCGAACGTCACCGCCGCCCACACCAATCCCAGGCGGACGCGGGGGCCGTCGACGTCGACGGGTGGGGCTAGTTGGCCCACGCCGGCCACGACTGCCATACGGGGTCTCGCTCTCAGTTCGACCCGCCGGAAACGGGCGGCAGCACGGCGACCTCGTCATCCGGCCCGACCGGATCGGCTCGTTCGGCCGGCTCCCCGTTGCACCACACACGACACGTGGCCAGCACAGCGCTGAACCCGGCGCCGTAGCGGATCTCGGCCTCGTCGAGAACCGCCCCGACGGTGGGCCCATCGATCACGTCGCGGTCGGTGCCCGCCGCCTCGCGCGCGCCGGCGAACAGGCGAAGCCTGGCCATGAGATGTCAGCCAACGATCTCGGCGCGCCCGTTGCTGATGACGGTGTCGCCTCGGTTGGTCGTCGCCTCGAAGCCGTACGCGCCGGACCCGAGCGGGTAGATCGTCGTCTGCACGTCATCTCCGGGGAAGACGTTCTTCGAGAACCGGACGGCGAGCCGCTTCAGCCGGGTCGGATCGCCGTCGGCCACCGTCTGGATCACGGCCTGGCTGGTCATGGCCATGGTGCACAGGCCGTGGGCGATGATCCCGGAAAGTCCGACCTGCTTGGCGAAGTTCTCATCGACGTGAATGGGCATCTGGTCGCCCGAGGCGTCGCGGTACCGGAAGGTCTGGTCGTCGTCCACGTGAACGGCGAACTGACCCGCGGCGTCGCTCGATCCCGGAGAAAACGAGTGGTCGGGCTTGTCCGGACCCCCGCTCTCACCGTCGGCCATGCCCCGGATGAACATCGTGACGAACTGCTCGAGAACGGCGTCACCGGTCTCGGCGTCGCGACTGGTGACACGCGTGGTGAAGCGCGTGCCCGATCCACTGACGCGGATGCTGTGGGCCTCGGCGGAGGTGATGAGGGAGCGGCCGGGAACGAGCGGCTGATGGAAGTGCATGTCCTGTTCGCCGTGCACGATCATCATCAGCGCCTGGGGCGGAACGACGTCTCCCACGACTGCCCCGATGGCCTCCCACGTCGGCACGACCCCGAACACGGGGGGCGCGTAGGTCCCGTCGGCGTATGCCGGGTTGCCGTCGTTGGTGGCGGCGGCGTACTGCTTGGCCCGGGCCGGATCGATCGTCGTCGTGACCTCGGCGTAGGTGGTTCCGAGCTTCTCCGTGGGCAGCGCCATGCATCTCCTAAGAACGGTCGGAACCGTACGCGAGACTTCGCCGCCGTGGCCATCTCCTCCCGAGCGTTCCTGTTGCTACGCCACGGGCAGACGACCTGGAACGCCGAGGGTCGTTGGCAGGGTTGGGCCGATGCGCCCCTCTCCGACCTCGGCGAGCAGCAGGCCCGCGACGCTGCACGGCATCTCGTTGCCCACCGCTTCACGGCCTTCGCCTCGTCCGATCTTGCACGCGCAAGGCGCACCGCCGAGCTGATCGTGGCCGAACTCGGAGGTGAACCGAGCGAGGTCGTCGTCGAAGCCGGCATGCGCGAGCGCAACGTCGGCGCCTTCTCGGGCAAGACGATCGGCGAGCTCCTCGTCGAGTTTCCTGAGTGCTTCGAGCCCGAGACCCGGCGCCTGCTGCAGGTGCCCGAGGGCGAGTCGGACGAAGACTTGTGGCAGCGCGCGGCACCGGTGCTCGTGGAGCTGGCCGGACGGTTTCCCGACGAGCGATTGCTCGTCGTCAGCCACGGCGGGGTGATCCGCACCATCGAGCGGCACCTCGACATCGACCCGGGCGCGAGCACACCGAACCTCGGAGGCCGCTGGTTGTCCGTCGAAGACGGCCGTCTCGTGCCCGGTGATCGCTTCGTGCCGATCGAACCCGAACTGGTGACGGCCCCGAAGAGCGAATGACCGTCGGAAGAATGAACGACCGGCGGATCGCCCCGTTGGATGGCATCCGGCGGTACGGTCAGCGGCGTCATGCGCCACGAGGTCATCCGAAGTCCGAAACGGCGCAAGACCGTGCAGGCCCGGTTGGTGGACGGGATAATCCAGGTGACGATCCCGGCCCGCATGACCAAGGCCGAGGAAGAGAAGTGGGTCACCGAAATGGTCGGCCGCTTCACACGCAAGCAGGCGACCGAACCCATCGACTTGGCGTCGAGGGCGGAGATCTTGGCGGTGCGTCATGGGCTCGAACAGCCCGACTCGATCCGGTGGGTCGACAACCAGGAGTGGCGCTGGGGCTCGTGTACGCCAGCCGACCGGTCGATCCGCTTGTCGACCCGGTTGGCCGGGTTCCCCTCGTGGGTCATCGACTACGTGCTGGTGCACGAACTCGCCCACCTGACGGTTGCCGGACATGGGCAAGACTTCTGGGATCTGGTGAACCGCTATCCCCGAACCGAGCGGGCTCGGGGCTTCCTCATCGCGATTGGTCTCGAGGGGGCGATTGGTCTCGAGGGGGCGGTTGGTTTCGAGGGAGGGGAGCCGCCGGTGGCGGCGCCGGCTCCGAGGGCCGCGAGGAAGGCTGTGCCGAAGTTGGGGCCAGACGCGCGTCGATGGCCGACAGCATCCGAGCAGCGAACGCTGTGGTGAGCAGATCGGTGCCGTGGCCGCCGCCCGGATACCACCACAGATCCTTGGGTTCAGCCGCCCACCCGTAGAGGCGCTCGGGATGCTCGGCGGCGAAATACCAGTCGTCCGGGTCGGCGACGATAATCGTGAACGCCGGCGCGATGCGGGACGTGAGGTCGGCGGCGTCAGGCAGATCGGCACAGTCGTCGGTCAGCCTCGTGCGCAGCAGGAGCCGCAGCGTGAGGCGCCCCGTCGGGGTACTGATCCAGCGCTCGATCCGGTTGGCGCCATCGGTGCCGAGACCGCCCCAGGTCGCCGGTGCGCTCACGGCCACGACGCCGGCGATCGTGGCCGGATGCTGGCCGGCGTGCAACAGGACGGAGGCGCCGCCGAGGCTGATGCCCAAGGTGATGACGGGCTTGGTCGGGTCGGCGGCGGCGACGGCCGCCGCGACGTCGAGCGGCTCATCCCGCCCGAGGGTGCACGTGCCTTTCGAGCGACCGTGCCCTCGCAGGTCGGGCACGATCACGTCGACGGTGTCCGCAAGAACGTGGGCGAAGGCGTGCACGGCGGGCGTGCGCGACCAGTTGACGAAGCCGTGCACCAACACGACGGTGCAGGGCGAGTCGGGCGGACCCGGAACGCGCCAGGCGGTGATGGCCGTGCCGTCGGCTGCCGTGAGCGAAAGGCGATGCTCGCGCCGGTACCTCGGGGCGAAGTGGTACTTGCCGAAGTAGCTCTTTACCGCACCAAGAGGTGACTGCTTCGCCATGCCTCCTCGATCCTCCCCAGATCGGTGACCGGTGGCCCGCCCTTGCGGTACTCGGCCAGCAGACCCCGCCAGTTGTTGTCCGCATGTAGCCGTCCGAGCAGGGCGGACATGCCCCAGACGACGCGATCGAGGATCACGTAGGAGGGCGGCATGTTCAGCACCCGGATCACGTCGCCGTACTCGCCCTTCATGTCGATGATCTTCTGCAGCGCCTTCGACGTCCAGTCGCGCGTGTAGGTGAAGCGCTCGGTCTGGAAGGGCTCGTAGGGGCCGCTGATGTATTCGAAGATGTGCTGCGGGTCGAGGCCGTGATCGACGGGGAGGAAGCCGGCGTCGATGGCCGAGGCGATGGTGCCGTCGACGTCGCCGTCGAGGATGTGGTCGAGGACGCCGGCCAATGATTCGAGCTCGCCCGGACCCCACCGCTTCACCAGGCCGAAGTCGAGAAAGGTGACGGTGCCGTCCTCGTGGAGGATGTAGTTGCCGGGATGGGGGTCGCCGTTGAAGACATGGTGTTGTTGGATCGCACCCTGTGAGAACCGGAACATCACCTCGGCCGCCTTCTGGCGCGTGGGCTCGTCGACCTTGGCGATGAAGTCGTCGAAGCGCATGCCGTCGACCCACTCGGTCGTCAACACGCGCTGGGTGCTGAGCTCGGGCACGACCTTGGGGATGTGGATGAACGGATGGCCGTCGTACCGGTCGGCGAACTCGGTCTGGAGCTTGGCCTCGAGGCGGTAGTCGAGCTCGTCGGCCATGCGATCGCGCAACTCGTCGACGAGGGCCTTCACGTCGAGGTTCTTCAGGGCGAAGCTGGCGAACAGGCCGTAGAGCATTTCCGCGTTGTCGAGGTCGCTCTTGATGGCCTTGTCGACTCCGGGGTATTGCACCTTCACGGCGACGACGCGGCCTGACTTGGTCACGGCGCGGTGGACCTGGCCGATGCTGGCGGCGCCGAGCGGCGTCGGGCTCCACTCGAGGAAGATCCGCTCGGGCTCGTCACCCAGCTCGTCGCGGATGACCCCGGCGGCCAGACTCGGCGACATCGGGGGGACGTCCTGTTGCAGGGTCGCCAGCGCCGCCTGCGCTTCGGGCGGAAGGCCGTCGGCAATGAACGACAGCATCTGCCCCGCCTTCATGATGGCGCCCTTCATGCCCCCGAGGACGGCGGCGACGTCCTGCGCGGTCTTGATGGCGAACTGCTCGTCGAGGGCGGCTCGCTGGGCCTCGGTGGCTCCCCGGCCCTTCACGCGATTGACGGCGAAGTGCACGCTGCGCCTGGCGGTGAGACGCATGATGCGAACACGGCGCTCGACGCGGTGGCGGGTGTCCTCGTCTCTGCGAGCCATGGTCGTCGCGGCCGCTACAACCGCCGCACTCGTAACCGCCGCGCCGGCGAGGATCCGGCCCTTCACTCCTCCAGCTCGCGCGGGGCTGCGACGCGCAGCTCGCGCTCGGCGACGGCCTGATCGTCGAGGCAGAACCGGGTGGCCGGAAGGGCCTCGAGGCGGTCATCGGGTACGACCTTTCCGCAGGCCTCGCACGTTCCGTACGTCCCCTGGTCGAGCCGTTGGAGCGCGTGCTCGACATCCGCCAGTTCACCCTCGACCGAATCGAGCATGGTGAGATCCTTCTCCCGATCGAAGGTATCCGTGGCGATGTCGGCCTGATGCTGGTTGTACGACGAAGGTTCCAGGGCCGACTCGGCCTGCGACTCGGCCCGGGACGCATCGAGCTCGTCCTTGATGCCTACGAGCCGGTCTTGTTCTTCGGCCAAGAGACCTCTCGCCTGCTCGTCATCCATGGACGCAGGCTACCCAGCTGAACGCGAGGATGACTCCGGAGAGCTTGGTGGGGGTGTCGGGCGGGGGGCGCATAACCTCGATCCCTCCGGGGGTGTAGCTCAGTTGGCCTAGAGCGCGGTCCTTTTAAGTCCGGCGTCGCGGGTTCGAATCCCGCCACCCCCACCCCGTCCATCTACATTCGACACGCCGATGGCCGCCCTCTTGCTGTTGTTGCCGCCGTCGGAAGGCAAGGCCGCGGGCGGTGCTGGGCGGTGGCGGCCGGGAAGTGGACGCTTCGGGCGGCGCCTCGGACAACACCGGAGCGAGGTCATCGCCGCGCTGGCCACTCCCGGTATCGCCACCGAGCGAACCCTCGGGGTCAGGGGAGAGCTCCTCGAGCGCGCCATCGACGCGACAGAACGCCTCGGTGCCGGTACGGCGAAAGCCCTTCCCGCCTGGCAGCGCTACACCGGCGTCGTCTGGGAGCATCTCGACCCATTCACGCTCGATGACGATCAGCGCCGCCGGACCCTCGTGCCGTCCGCACTCCTCGGCTTGGCCACAGGCCTCGACCCGGTCCCCGACCACCGGCTCAAGTTCTCGGTCTCGCTCCCCGACATCGGGCGCCTCGACCGGTGGTGGCGTCCACACGTGACGGCCGTACTTGCGGCCCTTCCCCGAGGCACGGTGATCATCGACCTCCTGCCGAACGAACACCGGGCCGCCATCGACGTCAACGACGGCGCGCTCCGCCGCCGTCACCCGGTCGTGCGGGTGGATTTCACCGACGTCCGAGGCGCCGCCGTCGGCCACGACGCCAAGGCGGCCAAGGGCCGCCTTGCTCGCCACCTCCTCATCCACGGCCTGCCCGGCGTCGACGGATGGACCGACCACGGCCGCACCGTCGTCACCGCCGACGAGACCTCACTCGCCGTTCGCCTCGGCTAAGTCCGGTCAGGTCCCGACGACGAGCCGGTACCGCCCATCCCAAAAGGGCGACCGAAACGGTTACGCGCAGCGAAAGGGCAACGGAAACGCGCTGGGCGGCGGCGTCATCATCCCAGCCGCCCATAGGTGTCGACCAGTGGAATCACGCGCTCCGCCGACTCGCTCGGCACCCAGAACACGCATCGGTCGACGCCGAGGGCGGCGTAGGCCTCGACTACCGACGCCTCGGGTCGACACCCGAACACCGAGACCGGAATCGGATCGCGGCCAGCGGCCTCGGCCAAGCGCTGCAACTCCGCCATGCGCACACCGAGCGCGTCCGGCGGGAACGCGTTGGGCATCCAGCCGTCGCCATAGGCCACGACCCGTTCGAGCACCCGCTCGCCGTTGCCCCCAACGAGCACGGGCGGGTGCGGCTGCTGCACGGGCTTCGGCCAACACCAGATCGGATCGAACGAATGGAAGCGTCCCGCGTACGAAGGCTCGTCCTCCCGCCAGATCGTCTTCACCACGTCGACCCGTTCGGCCAACAGCGCGAACCTGGTTGCCGGGTCGGTGCCGTGATTCGCCATCTCCGTACGGTTCCAGCCGGCACCGACGCCGAAGAGGAATCGCCCGTTCGACAACAGGTCGACGGTCGCCGCCTCCTTGGCCGTGACGATCGGGTCGCGCTCGATCAACAGACAGATGCCGGTGCCCAGATTGATCCGCGACGTCGCGGCTGCAGCCGCGCCGAGGGCTACGAAGGGATCGAGCGACCGTTTGTACATCTCCTGCACCTGGCGCCCGCCGGGGAACGCGTCCTCCGACAAGGGGATGTGCGTGTGCTCGGGCACCCAGAACGATTCGAACCCCGCGGCCTCGGCGGCGACGGCGAGTTCGACCGGCGAGATCGACTGATCGGTGGCGAAGATGCCGAGGCCCAACTTCATGCGGACAACGCCGCCTCGTTCTCGAGTTGCACGGGCGCCATCTCGTCCGCAGGGGAAAAGCCGAGCACCTTGCCGTAGAACCAGAGTTCGGCTTCGGCCACCCGGATGATCGTCTCGGACTTGCGGAATCCATGTTGTTCGCCCTCGAAGGCGAGGTGGGCGAACGGGATCCCCTTCTCCCGAAGCGCCGCCGCCATCATCTCGGCCTGGTCGGGCGGCACCACCTTGTCGTCGAGACCCTGAAACAGGATCATTGGCTTGTCGAGCGACGCCGTGTGGTGGATGGGTGAGCGCTCGACGTACACGTCGCGAGCATCGGGATAGGGCCCGATGAGCCCGTCGAGATAGCGACTCTCGAACTTGTGCGTGTCCTTGGCGAGAGCCTCGGCGTCAGCGACGCCGTAATGCGACGCACCTGCGGCGAAGACGTCGCGAAACGTCAGGGCCGCCAGTGTCGTGTAGCCCCCGGCCGAACCCCCGGTGATCACCATCCGGTCGCCGTCGACACGCCCCTCTTCCGCCAGCCACGTCGCCGCGTTCACGCAGTCATCGACGTCGACGATGCCCCAGGTGCCCTGCAACCGATTGCGATACTCCCGTCCGTATCCGGTGCTGCCCCCGTAGTTGACGTCCACGACGGCGAACCCCCGACTCGTCCAGTACTGGAGGCTCACGTCCAACACGCCGAGGGCCGCCGACGTCGGCCCTCCGTGGCTCATCACGATGAGCGGAGGACGCTCGTCGTCGAGACCGACGAAGTCGGGATTCGTCGGCGGGTAGAAGAAGGCGTGGGCGGTGGTCCCTCCCTCCGTGGGGAACTCGACGGCTTCGGGTACCGACACGATCGCGGCATCGAAGGCCACCTCTCGTGATCGGCGAAGCACGGTGGTCGCGCCAGACGCGATCTCGATCTGCACCACCGCCGACGACTCGGTGGGCGAGGCCGCGAGTGCGCAGACCTTCGTGCCGCCAGAGTGCACCTGCACTGAGGACAGCATCGTCCAGGGCGTGGCAATCGGATGGATGTCGCCGTCTCGGACGAAGTTGAGACTCGAGACGTTGCGCTCGCCGACGGCGGCGACGAGCGATCCGTCGGGGACGAACCCGTACGTCGATTGCCCGAACACCCAGTCGGGTCCGCTGAACTCGGCCTCCCGCCGGCACAGGGCGGCGCCGAGCTCGTCGTAGAGGTTCCACCAGCCGCTTCGATCCGAGACGTAGTGCAGCCGACCGTCGGGCGACCACCGCGGTTGTGACACCGACTCGCCCGGACCGCCGGCAACCAGGGTCGCCGCGCCGGACAGGACCCCGTCGGCGAACGGAGCCGACCAGAGCTCCGTGGCGTCCCACGGCATGTTGGGGTGATCCCACGAGAGCCAGCACAGCGACGACCCGTCGGGGGACAGGCGCGGCGCAGCGAAGAAGTCGTGTCCGGCAACCACCACCCGCACATCACCACCCGCCGAAGGCACGGCCACCAGGTCGTTGACGACGGCGGCCGCGCCACTCCCGAGATGCCGTTCCCGGACGCAGATGACCCACGTGCGGTCGGGGGTCACCACTGGGTCGGCGAAGCGCACGCCCAAGGGCGAAGGAGGTTCGGCGGTGAGGGCGACGGGTTCGGTCCCCTCGGTCACCCGATACAAACGCTGGTCGGCGAAGTTCGAGAAGTAGACGACACCGTCGGCCACGGCGTACGACAGACCGCCGTACTCGTGGACGAGGGTGCGGGCGCCGAACCCGGCGCCGAACGCGTCCGCCATCGTCCCATCGCTTCGACGCCGGACGATGACCTGCCGTCCTCCCTCCGCCGGCCGTCCCTCGTTCCAATACACGTCGTCCCCGTCGACGATGACCTGGCTCAAGCGGACTGCCTGCTCGACGAGGCGATCGGCCGTGATCGGAGAACGCCAGGAACCGTAGGGAGCGGATGTCGTCACGACGCGGAGCCTACGAGCGACCAGCCTGCTCAACTATCGGGCCATGGCCGACCGCCCGCCCCGAACGCCGAATCCCCTCAGCACCACAGGACTCGATCGCCTCGGCCTCCTCCGCAAGCACCCCGACCGCCTGGCCGTGCACCTGGCCGAGACAGAAGTGCGGGTGGTGCCGCTTTGTGACGGGAAGGTCTGCGTCACCGGGATGCCGCCCGAGCTCGTGCATCCCGACGTCGACGACCTCGACGGGGCCTGGCTCCTCGGCTCCTCCGACGGCGCGACCTACCTCGCTCTGCAGTACGAGACCGACGCCGACGTGATCACCGTCGAGGGCACCCGCCTTGCCGGTCTGCGGGAGGTGGCCACACTGCTTCCACCACTCGCGGGGAACCTGTTGGCCATGGCCACGGGCCTGGCGACCTGGCACGCCACTCACCAGTTCTGCGGTCAGTGCGGCGAAGCCACGACCATCGACTGGGCCGGCCACCGTCGTCGCTGCGACAACTGCGGGCGCGAGCACTTCCCTCGCACCGACCCGGCGATCATCGTCCTCGTCACCTCCGGGGACCGGGCGCTCCTCGGCCGCAACCCGGCGTGGCCGCGCGGGTTCGCCTCGGTACTCGCAGGGTTCGTCGAGCCCGGCGAGTCGCTCGAGGATGCCGTCGTGCGAGAGGTCAAGGAGGAAGCGGGCATCGACGTCGACGTCTCCGCCGTCGACTACCACTCGTCACAGCCCTGGCCCTTCCCGGCCTCGGTGATGCTCGGCTTCACCGCCGAAGCTTCGAGCGAGGAGCTCGACCCCGACCCGGAGGAACTCGAGGACGCGTGCTGGTACTCGCGTGACGAACTGGCCCACGGTGCCGTCAACCTCCCGCCCGCCCTCTCGATCTCGCGGCGCCTGCTCGACGACTGGATCGCGAAAGAATCACCGACGTGATCACCCACATCGTCACGTTCAAGCTCACCGACCGATCCCCCGAGCACCTCGCCCACTGCAAGGCACTCCTCGACGGGCTCCTCGGCACCGTGCCGTCGCTCGAGTCAATGGTCGTCGGCATCAACATCGTCGAGTCGCCCCGCGCCTACGACCTCGGGCTCATCGCCCACTTCGAGAATCTCGACGGCTTGGAGGACTACCAGGTGCATCCGGCCCACGTGGAGGTCGCGACCTACCTTCGGGCCAACGCCGAAGCCGTCTCCGCCGTCGACTTCGAGAACTGAGCCGACGGGCCGTCAGGCCGGGGGGTCGCCGAAGGCGCCCGCCGCCGTCAGTTGCGCGACCCGCCGATCGTCGTAGCCGAGCAACCCAGTGAGGATGTCCTCGGCGTCCTCGTGCAGCAACGGGGCCCGCCGATAGGGCGTCGCCTCGTTTCCCACCCGCACGGGACTGGCCAACTGGCGCACCGTCCCGAACCTCGGATGCTCTGTCTCGACGACCATGTCGCGGGCGGCCGTCTGCGGATCGTCGAGCGCACCGGCGACGTCGTTGACCGGACCGCAGGGAACGCCGGCGTCGGCCAACACCTCGATCCAGTGCTCGCTCGTCTGCGACGCGAACACATCGTCGAGGATGGCAAGACAGGCATCGGCGTTGCGCCGCCGATCGTCGAACGTCGCGAACCGCGCATCGGTCGCGAGCTCAGGTCGCCCGACCGCCACAGCCAGGCGCTGCCAGAACTTTTCCTTGGCGGCGACGACAACGATCCACCCGTCGGACGTGCGGAAGTTCTGAAAGGGAACGATCGAAGGGTGGGCCGACTTCTTGGTGCGCACCGGGGTGAAGTCCCCGTTGAGGTGCCAGACCGCTGGATACGTCAGCAGCCCAAGCGCGGTGTCGAAGAGGCTCAGATCGCAATCCATTCCGCAGCCATCACGCCGAGCCGCATGCAGACCGGCCAACAGCGCGGCCGCCGCCACGAACCCTCCGCAGTAATCGACCAGCGAGAGCCCTGACTTCGTCGGCGGGCCATCGGGTTCGCCCGTGATGCTCATCCATCCGGCGATGCCCTGGAGGATGTAGTCGTAGCCGGGCTCAGCGGCGCGAGGTCCGGTCATCCCGAACGCACTGAGCGAACAGCACACGATCGCAGGGTTCAATGCCGACAAATCGTCGAAGCGAACCCGCAGACGCTCCGGAACGTCGCCGCGCAGATTGGAGTACACGGCATCCGAGACGCGCACCAGATCTTCGAACACGGCCCGCCCCGCCGGGTTGACCACGTCGAGGCGAAGGCTGCGTTTGTTGCGGTTGAACGTCTCGAAGAAGAGGCTGTCTTCGCCCTCCTGGAACGGGGGAACGTAGCGCCCGACATCACCGCCGGTGCGCGGATCCTCGATCTTGATGACCTCGGCGCCGAGGTCGGCGAGGTGCATCGATCCGAAGGGTCCGGCCCCGTACTGCTCAAGGGCGACGATGCGAACGTCCTCGAGCGGTCTCACGTGCCGGGCCTACTTTTCCGTCGAGGGCTCGCGAAAGCCGAAGGCGCCACCTTCGACCACGGCCTTCGACAGCGGCCGGCACAACGTTCGAAGGCGCTCGCAGCCGTCCTCGCCGATGGCGTCGTACGCGGGCGCAGCCAGCGCGTCAGTGCGGTCCTCGACCCACTGCCGGTGGGTTCGTCCACCCTCGGTGAGCGAGCCGTCCTCGGCCATCCATCCGCGCGACCGCAGCCTCTCGTGACCCGCTGCCCACTCGTCGTCGGGCCACTGCCGCGACATCTGCAGCACGGACGCGGGAACCTCGCCGGTCGCCCCATGGATGAGCAGTGCGTCGAGCCCGCTCACTCCCTCGACGGTCATCGCCGCAATGTGGCCATCACCCCGGAATTCCCGTAACAGGGTCTGCGCATGGAACAGGACGAGGAGCGGATCATCGGGCCAGTCGAGCGAAGCATGAGCGGCGAACAGAGGGCGTCCCTCGGGCCACCGGGTCGACGACTCTGCCGCCGTGCGAGCGAGGGCCGCGGCTTCTTCGACCTCCACCGAGCCGGCGGCCTCGCCCAGCACCTTGCGCAGCGCCTTTCCCGCGGCCTCCAGGCGCGCCGCCTGGATCTGCTGGGGCGACGCGATCGACCACGCCGATGGGATGGTCTGGCGCACGAACGGGGGGTAGAAGTTGAAGAACGTCGAGATGACGACCTCGGCGGGGACGGGTCCCATGGCTGAAGCACGCGACGCGAAGTACCCGCCCTGTCCGCCAGGAAGGCCGAGCGCCTCGTAGGCCTCGCCGGCCTCCGGCGCGAAGTAGATGAGGCCGTGGATTGGCTCCATGGTGCGCCACGTCTTGCGGGCCAGCGTCGGGCTCGTCGGGTTCATGGGCGCCGAAGCTAGCTTCGCCTCCGTGCCCTCCTCTGACGACGTCCGGCTGCCGACCTACGACGAGCTCCCGTTTCGTCCGGGCGCGCCCGCAGGTTCGTGCTGGGGCCTCTGGGGCGATGACGACCGCCTCGGATGCCTGAACCTCCTGACGGCCGAGCGGATCGCGGCTGCGGCTGCCGGCGTGCGCAGGGGTGCGGTCTTCGCCCTCAACCTCGAGTACGAGCTTCCCGACCCGCCACTGTTCCGCCGCCAGGCCCCTACGCACGAGGTGCTCGGCGACGGCGGTCACGATGACGTGCTGACGTTCAACACCCAGAGCTCGAGCCAGTGGGACGGATTCCGTCACATCCGGAGTCACCACGGCTATTACAACGGCATCGCCGATGGCGACCACGGCATCGAGCACTGGGCCGCCCGAGGCCTTGCCGGTCGGGCCGTCCTCGTCGACGTCGGTCGGTGGCGCAACGCCGAGGGACGACCGCTGAACTGCGGCGACGCCGATCCGATCTCCCCCGAAGACCTCGACGCCACGCTGAGGTCCCAGAGTTCGGTGCTCGAGATCGGCGACATCGTGTTGCTCCGCACCGGCTGGACGACCTGGTACCGGTCGCTCGACGTGGCAGCGCGACGCGACCTCCCGGCCCACCTGCGCTCGCCTGGCCTCCGGCCGGGCACGGACATGTTGCGCTGGCTCTGGGACCACCACATCGCCGCCATCGGCGCTGACAATCCCGCACTCGAGGTCTGGCCGATGGGGTTCGGCCGCACCCCCGAGGAGATCGTCGAGCTGCGCAATGACCCCGAGCGGGCCCCCGAACTCTTCCTCCACTTCGCCCTGCTCCCACTACTCGGCATCCCGATCGGCGAGTTGTGGGATCTCGATGCGCTGGCCGAGGACTGCGCGGAGGACGGAATCTACGAGGGATTGTTCACCTCGGCTCCGCTTCGTGTCCGCGGTGGGGTCGCCTCACCACCGAATGCCATCGTGTTGAAATAGCGCCGCCCTCTAGTCTGCGGCCGTGGAGTGCCCATCATGTCGGGCCTCGGTTCCTGAGGGCTCCCGGTTCTGCCCGTCGTGTGGTCACGCCCTCTCCTCGCGCGCCGAGGAGCGGCGAATCGTCACGGTGCTGTTCGCTGATCTCGTCGGCTTCACCACCTTCTCCGAGCACGCCGACCCCGAGCAGCTGAAGAATCTCCTCGACGCCGGGTTCCAGCGTCTCGTGGCCGACATCGCCAACCACGGGGGCCGGGTCGACAAGATCGTCGGCGACCAGATCATGGCGCTGTTCGGAGCACCCGTCGCCCACGAGGACGATGCCGAGCGAGCCGTCCGGGCCGGCCTGCAGATGCAAGCCACGCTCAAGAGTTACGCGGACGAGATCGGCCTTCCGGTGCGCATGCGGATCGGCATCAACAGCGGCGAAGTATTGGTGGGCGCCTTGCGCGCCGGCGGGGAGTACACCGCCATGGGCGACACCGTGAACGTGGCCAGCCGCCTCCAGACCACAGCCGAGCCCGGGCAGGTGCTCGTCGGGCCGATCACCCACGCCCAAACAGCCGACGTGGTGCGCTACGAAAGTGTCGGCGCCATCAGGGCTCGCGGTCGCAACGAACTGGTCGACGCCTACGCCGCGCAAGAGACGTTGGCGCCTCCCGGATTGCGGCGACGCCGGACGCGCACCCCCCTCATCGGGCGCGAACAGGAGTTCGGCATTCTCTGCTCATCGCTGGCGATGGCTTTCGAACGCAAGCGGCCTCAATTCATCCTTCTCGCCGGCGAGGCGGGCATCGGCAAGAGCCGACTGGCCGAAGAGCTCACCGAGGCCGCATCCCACGATCACCTGGCCACGGTGCTCGAGGGTCGCTGCGTGCCGTACGGCGAGGCCAACATCTGGTGGCCGGTCGCGATGGCCATCCGCCACGCTCTCGGCATCGACCTCGAAGACACGGCGGAACAAGCCGAGGAAAAGACGCGCTCGAAGGTCTCGTGGGGTGTTGAACTACCCCCGGACGACCCCCGAGTCCAGCGGATCGTCGAGGGCCTCGGGTACCTCCTCGGGATTCCCTCTGCCCTGCGTGACATGGAGCCTGCACGCGCTCGCGAACAAGCGCTCGACGCCTTCGTCGGGATGCTTCAGAACCTCGCTCGTCGCCGGCCGCTGGTCTTCACCATCAGCGAGATCCATTGGGCCGATCAACTCGTCCTCGACCTCGTCGACAGCCTTCCCGATCAGATGCGCGGGTACCCCTTCGTGCTCGTCGCCACCGGACGGCTGGAGGTGGCCGAACGCTGGTCGCCCAAACCGGGTCGCCACAACCTCGTGTCGCTCCACATCGATCCGCTCGATCGCGAAGCGTCGATCGAATTGGTGACGACGCTGCTGGAAGGCGCGGTCACCCCATCGTTGCTCGATGCCGTGCTCGACCGCAGCGGCGGCAACCCGTTCTTCCTGGAAGAGTTGGCCGGCCTCGTCCACAACTCCGCGTCCCCCGCCGAGCTCCCAGCCACGTTGCGAGCTCTGGTGGCCACCCGCCTCGACAATCTGCCCGCTCCCGAGCGCCGGTTGCTCGACCACGCCACCGTGATCGGTCGGCTGGGCACCGTTGAAGCCCTCACTGCGCTCGGCGGCCCCAACGACGCGACGATGCGGCGCAACCTCGAATCCCTTGCCGGGCGCGATCTGCTCGATGTCGAAGGAGTGGAGTGGTCGTTCCGTAGCGATCTCGTCCGCGAGGTCGCCTACGAGACCCTCACCAAGGGCGAGCGGGCCCGTCACCACGCACGACTCGGAGCGTTCCTTCGCAAATCGGCCAAGGGACGCGGGCGCGAGACCGAGCAGGTCGAGGCCCTCGCCCACCACTTCGGCATGGCTGCCCAGCTCGACTTCGAACTCGGCGGTGTCGAAGGCGTCCCCACCGACGTCCTCGACGATGCGTTGCACTGGATCGAGCAGTCGGTGACCCAGGCCGAACACCGGGAGACGCCGATGGTCGCCGACCAGCTGTGCACCCGGGCCCTCGACCTCCTTCCCGACGACCGGGGCGCCGACCGCCGCCGCTTCCTGGTGCGACGAGCGCGCGCGCGAGCCACCACGCGCGAGCTCAACGACGCTCGTCTCGACGTGATCGCCGTGCTGCAGGAAGCCGATGCGGCCAACGACGACTGGGCGGCGGCCGCCGCCTACACGGTGCGGGGCCAGATCGAGCAGCGCGAGGGAGCGCTCCACGACTCGGCGGCCAACCTCGACGAAGCCATCGCTCGCTGGGGCCGCCTCGGTGATCGCGCCGGCGAAGCCGATGCTCGAAGGTTGCGGGGCATGACCGATCTCTTCCTGGGACGCCTCACCTCGGCCGAGGCGAACATCGCCAAGGCCCTCGCCCTGTTCGAAGAACTCGGCGATCGTCGAGGCGAAGCGTGGGCGAAGCAGAACATGGCATGGATCTCGGTGAGCGGAGGCGACATCCCCGAAGCCAACCGCCGCATCACCGAAGCCATCGCCCTCTTCGAGGAGATCGGCGACCGCGCCGGCCTCGGGTGGGCCTACGGGCTCCTCGGATGGGTGCGCATGCAGGAGGGATTCCTGGAGGAGGCCGAAGCGCTCGCCCTGCGGGTGCTCGACACCTACGAGAGCGGCGGCGACCTCTGGGCCGAAGGGATGATGCACCTGCTGGTGGCAAACACCCAGCTGTGGCTGGGTCGGACCGAGCTCGCTGTCGCGCAGGCCACCAATGCGCGTGACATCTTCGCCACGATCGCCGATTCGACGGGTGAACTCCGGTCCGTGGCCACGCTCTCCCGAGCGCTGCTGGCGGCGGGCGAGTTGCCCGCAGCCAAGGAGCTGCTCGCCACCGCTGCGGGCATGTCCGACCGGGAACTCGACGCCGACGGGCAGATCGTCGGTCGGATGATCACCAACGCCACCGCCGTGCAGCTCGGCGAGGCCAGCAGCATGTTCACGTTGGGCGAACTACTCGAACCCTCCCACGACCGGGCGGGTGGCATCGAGGGCGAGATGACCAACGGTCTGGCGCTCTTGCAACTCGGCCGCCCGACGCAGGCCGCGGGACTGCTCGTCGACGTCTTCGCCCGCGCGGACACCCCCGGATCACGCCACGCCGCGGGGGCGGCGCTCGCACTCAGCCACACCGCGTCCGGATCGCCCGATGCCGCCCTCGAGGTCGCCGACCGCATTGCCTCAGAACCCCAGGGCACCTACCTCGACCGGATCGGGATCGCCATCGCATCCGGGTTCGCCCACCTGCAGCGCTCCGAATCCGACCTGGCGCGCCACGCACTGCACGACGCCATCGACATCGCCGACGGCACGGGTGACCGGCTCAACCAGGCCTTGACCCGTCTCGCTCTCGCCATCGGCCTCGAGGCCCTCACCGATCCCACGGCAGCTGCGGCCATGGCCGAGGCTCGCTCGCACCTCGCCTCGGTGGGGCTCGTGACGACCGATTGGGAAGGTGTGTTCCGAAGGGCATCCGGACTCATCCCGTGACGTCCGGCCGGTTATTCGACTCGGATGACGGGGCATGAATCGGGCATGTTGAACGCACTCACCCTTCTCAAGCAAGACCACAGCAACGTCGAAGAACTGTTCCACCGGTTCGAGGTGGCCAAGCACGACGATCTCGAAGAACTCACACGCGTCCGCGATCTCGTCGTAAAGCACCTCTCCCGCCACGCCGTCGTCGAGGAGCAGGTCTTCTACCCAGCGATCCGAGCCCGCCTCGGCGACGACACCGCGGCCGTCGTGCTCGAGGGACTCGAGGAGCACCACGTGGTCAAGCTCGCCCTCTCCGAGCTCGAGAAGCTGCCGGCGAACCATGAGCGCTTCCGTCCGAAATTCACCGTGCTGATCGAGAACGTACGTCACCACGTCGAAGAAGAGGAGAACGACATGTTCCCCCTCGTGCGAGATGCGTTCACGATCGAGGAGCTCAACACCATGGGCGAGCAGATGGACAAGGCCAAAGACATCGCGCCGACCCGCCCCCACGCTTTCATCCCCGACGTCCCCCCGTTCAACATCCTGCTCGGGCTGCCGATTGCCGTCCTCGACGGCGCCATCACTGCCGGCAAGGAAGCGGTCGGACGCCTCGTCAGCTCGGGCAACGCCCAGGCATGACAGAAGTGGCGGCAGGACAGAAGTGGCGGCATGACCGAATCGGCGGGATGAGCACCGGCCGAACAACACACCCCGGAGTCGACGTGGGCCAGGGCACCATCGTGGTCTTCGCCGACCTCGGGTGCCCGTGGGCCCACGTCGGCATCCACCGTCTGCACGCAGCACGACAGCGCCTCGGACTCGACGCCTCGGTGGAAATCGACGTGCGCGCCTTTCCGCTCGAAATCATCAATGCACAGCCGACGCCGTTCAAGGGCTTGCAGAACGAGATTCCCGAGTTGGCGGCCGTAGAACCCGACGCAGGTTGGGAATTGTGGACGGCCGACGCCACGACGTGGCCGGTCACCACGTTGCTCCCGATGGAAGCCGTCGAGGCGGCGAAGGAGCAGTCGCTCGAAGCCAGTGCCATGCTCGACCACGCCTTACGTCGCGCCCTTTTCGGTCAGAGCCTCTGCATCTCGATGCGCCACGTCATTCTCGATGTCGCGGCCGCCTGCGTCGGCATCGACGTTCCCGCCCTCAGCGAAGCCCTCGACGATGGGAGGGCGCGGCGGGCGATGCTCGATGGGTACAGGTCGGCGGCCGGTGCCCTCGAGGGCAGCCCCC
>JBKJLU010000222.1:0-2845 GCA_046596815.1 Acidimicrobiales bacterium
CTCGGATCCGCCGCCGTTCTGTAGCCCTCGCTCTGCGGCGCCGCCCTCCGGGCCGAAGCCTTGCCGCTCGGGTGGCGGCTGCTCGCTGGCGCTCCCAACGCCGCCCGTTACTCGATCGCGTCCAGCGCGGCGAGGATCTCGTCGCCGTAGAGGTCGAGCTTGGTCGGGCCCATGCCGTGGATGGCGAAGAGCTCGGATGCGGTCGTAGGCCGCCGTTCGGCGATTGCTCGCACGAGGGCGTTGCTGGCGATGATGAACGGCGCCACCTTGTCGGAACGGGCGCGCTCGAGCCGCCACGCCCGTAGCGCGTCGTCGGCGGCCGCCACCTCGGGCGACGACGGATCGCCCAGCGTCGCCGCCTTGGTCTGGCGGTCGCGCTTGGGGATCGGGGTCACCTCGATCCGCCCCGGGGGCCGGGCCACGGCCACGGCGCGAACGGGGGCCGAGCCGTCGAGCTCGCCGAGAAAGGACGACGGCCGGGTGGCGTCGGCCAACACGACGACCCGCTGGCGGCCTCGCGTGATGGCGACGTGCAGGACGCGCCGCTCCTCCTCCTCGTTCTCGCTCAAGCGGTGGGGGAGCACGCCGGCGGTGACGCCGGCGACGATGACCCGGTCCCACTCCATCCCCTTGACCCGATGCACCGTGGACAAGGTTGCGCCGGCCGTTGCCAGACCCGAGGGACGGGCCAGCACGGAACGGAGCCATGCCTCGAACGTCGCCGGATCGGGGTGCAGGTCGGCCACTTGCGACAGCGCGTCGAGGTCGTCGAGTTGCGACGCCGTCTGTCCGCCCTTCGAACCGTCGAGCATCGACATGGCGCCGGCGAGGCCGACGTCGTCGGCGATCACCGCCAGCGCTTGGCGGGTCGTTCGACGGGCGACGGCATCGGCGACAGCCTGCAGATCGTCGGCCAGTCCTTCGAGCTTCGCCCCGACCTTGGCGTCGTCGATGCGATCGACGACCGCCCGGAGATCGGCGATCGACATCGTCCGCTGCAACCACTTGCCGATCCACTGGGGAAAGCCGCGGCTCGGACGGCGCAGCACCTCCTGCAGGTCGTCGGGTTGCAGGCGAGCGGGGGACGCGCCGAGTCGCAGGTAGGCCAACGCCGCCCGCATGCCGGTGCGCTGCAACACGTCAGCCGGCAGGGTCGAGGCCACCGCCACCCCCGCTTCGACGAGGGCGACGTGGGGAGCCAGCAGCAACGAGTTCACCCGGGTGAGCACGGCCATCGACGAGGCCTCTGCGCCTTCGGCCAGCCACCCCTGCACGATCTCGACCAGGGCCGAGGCTCCGGCTTCGGGGGGATGTCGCCGCACCGAGAGCGCTTCGGCCCCGGCCGTCGCCTCGGGCCCGGGCCGAATGGCCTTGGCCACCCGCCGCCGGTTGTAGCCCAGCAGGTGGTTGGTGGCGTCGACCACGGCGACGGGACAGCGGTAGTTGACCTCGAGGGGATGGGAAGCGGCGCCGGGGAACAGCTGGTCGAACCCGATGAGGAAGGCGGGGTCGGCGCCGGCGTGGCCGTAGATCACCTGGTCGTCGTCGCCCACCCCGAACACTTCGAGGCCAGGGGCCGCCAACAGTCGCACCAGCAGCACGTGGGCCGGGGTCAGATCCTGCAGTTCGTCGACGAGCAGGTGGCGGTGGGCCATCTGCGTGCGCCGCCGAAACTCCCCATCGGCCAGCAGCACCTCGACGGCGCCGTAGATCTGCTCGTCGAAATCGACGGCCCCGGCTCTTCGCAGCGCCGCTCGATAGGGGTCGAACGCCGCGGCCAGGCCGGGCACGTCATCGCGTTCGTCCTCGACGTCGGATGGATCACGCAGCCCGAGACGGATGGCGCTGAGGCCCTCGAGATAGGGCGCGATCGGGTCGGTGTTGGCCCGACGCTGACGCGAGGGCACGAGGTCGTCGACGATGCGCCGAACGTCGCGCTCGTCGAGCAGTCGAGGTCCCCGCCCGCCGGACGCCTCGGCCAACAGCCGGTAACCGAGGGCGTTGAGCGTCGCCACCCGAGGACGGAAGTCGGTCGTGCGCTCCTCCATCTCGATCTGGGCTCGTTTGTTGTAGGCGACGGCCAGGACTCCTTCGCGTTCGTAGCCGCGATCGACGATCAGATGGCGGAGACGTTCGGTGAGCACGCGGGTCTTGCCCGATCCCGCCGGGGCGATGATGCGGGCCGCCCCCCGGGCGGAGGCGACGGCGGCCAACTGGTCTGGGGCCAGGTCGGCCGTGACCGCACGTGGCGGGGCGTCGGCGGCGATGCGGCCCCATTCGATGGCCTCGCGATGCACCACCACGCACCCGTCGAGGGCTCCCGGATCGAGGGCCTCGCGGGGCCCACCGTCGATCCAGGCCGCCGATCCGTTCGGAAGGAGCACGTCCCCGGCGCCATCGCCCACCGCCGAGGCTCCCAGCCGAAGCGCCTTGCGGCCCCACCACCAGGTCGCCTCGATGCCGTTCCGGGCGTCGTAGGCGTTCGCCCACATCAGGAAATGGAGACGGTCGGCCCAGAGCTCGAGGTCGGGGGCGAGGCGCCACACGTCGCCGGAGAACGACAGTGGCGCCCGGAACCGGTCGGGGTCGACGCCGAGGCGGACCACGACCGGCGTGCGGGTTGCCCAGGCCTCGTGGAGGGCGGCGACGGCGGCTGCGGGTGTGGCCATTGTCGCCTCGTCGACGTCCACCACCTGCGCCTTCGCCCAGGCGGGCGGGATGACGTCGGCGGCGGTCACAACGACTCCTCGACCGAGGGCCAGGGATCCGGGGACAGCCATCGCGGGAATCGTACGGCGAGGCGGGTTCGCCCAAATTCTGGTCGTCGCCTAAACTCTCCGACCGG
>JBKJLU010000344.1:0-4245 GCA_046596815.1 Acidimicrobiales bacterium
CACCGACGACGGGGCCGAGGATCAGACCTGCTGGTAGGGCGCGACGACGACCTCGAGGTGGGGAATGTCGTGCTCGGCCAGGAACCGACTCGTCCCACCACTCGAGACCAGTTCATACCGAAGGGCGACGAGGCCCTTGGCCAGTGCTTCAAGACCGGTCTTGTCCCACACCGAGAGCAGGGCCCGCTGTTTCGACGATTCGCTCGCGCGCTCACTCATCCGATTTCCTCCAAGAAGCGTTTGATGGTTGCCGGGAAGAGCCGGCGCTCCACGTCCTTGATGCGGTCGTGCAACGTCTCTTCGTTGTCTCCGTCGAGAACGGCGACCGCCTCCTGGGCGAGGATCGGCCCGACGTCCATCTCCTCGGTGACGATGTGCACCGTGCACCCCGTCACCTTCACGCCGTAGGCGAGGGCGTCGCGCACGGCGTGCCATCCCTTGAACGAGGGCAACAGCGCCGGATGGGTGTTGAGCATGCGACCGGGGAACGACGTCACCGCTCGCGGGATGACCGTGCCGAAGCCGGCCATCACCACGACGTCGACATCGAACTTCGCCAACGCCGCAACCACCTCATCGGAGTAGGCGTCACGGTCGAAGGCGGCGCCGAAGCTTCGGCGTTCGACGAGCACGGCCGGGACGTCGTGCTCCTCGGCGATCTCGATGGCCCGGCAGTGACGGTCGGTGACGACGACGTCGAGCGGGATTCCGGCGGCGAGCACGGCTTCGAGAATCGTGCCCGTCCCCGATGCCAGCGCTCCGACCCTCACCTTCCGGGATCCTACCGGAGGGGGTGCGGGCCCAGGCCCGAATTGCTCCTCAGGAGAGCGGCGGATCGGTGCAGTTCGACGAGCCGCCACCGCCGCCGGCGGGCTGCTCTCGGGGGTAAGGCTCGACGAACCCAGATCCCGGATCCTTGGAGCGCAGGAACCGCAGGATGCCGTTGCCCACGGCCTCGCCCAGCACCTTCTGCACATCGGCTCTGGCGTAGAGCTCGGCCTCGGGCGGATTGGAGATGAACCCGAGTTCGGCCAGGCTCGCCGGGGTGCCCTGGGTGGTGCGGAGAATGCCGTAGTAGTCGTTACCCGAACTCGAGGTGCGGTACTTGGTGCCGGCGTCGCGATCCGCGACCCAGGCGATGCCGCTGTACTGGCTCAGAGCCCGAACCGTCTCCTCGTAGATCAGTCCGGAGAGGCGCTTCGACTCGGCCGCCGACGAGCCTTTGGTCTGGTAGTAGGTCTCCGCGCCCGGTCCGTCTCGGGGCCCATCGGGTTCGGCGTTGAAGTGGATCGAGACGAACGCCTTCGGCTTGATCGCGCTGACGATCTTCGCCCGAGCATCGATGGTGATGCGGTACTGCTCGTTGCGGGTCAGCACGACGCCGACCTTGTTGGCCTCGAGGTAGTGGCGGACGAAGCCGGTGACCGCCAGGTTGAGCTCGCGCTCGGACAGTCCGTTCGGGCCCACCGCACCCGGCTCGACCCCGCCGTGGCCGGCGTCGAGCACCACGACTCCGTCGACCGGAGTGCCGCTGCGGATCGGTGACGTGTTGCCACACGGCGTTCCGACGAGCAGCGCCTCCCCCTCCTGCCCCACGACCGGAGCGGTGATGCCCGTGGCGGTGAGCACGGCCTTCGGCACCGGTCCGGTGAACGCCTGGGCCGGCGGGGGCGCAGCGGTAGGTGGAGGTGTCGGTATCGGCGCAGCGGTCGTCGTCGTGGTCTCGACGACCGTGGTGCTCGCGTCCGGTGAGATCGACGTCGTGGACGTCGACGTCGACGACGTCGGCTCCTCGGCCGGCGGGGTGGCCGACTCGGTTTGTGCTCCGTTCGAGCACGCCGCCGCCGCCAAGGCGAACGACGCCAAAACGATCCCCAACGTTCGACGCATCCCCTGCAGGCTACGGGCACTAGACAATCGCCATGAACCGCATCGAGATCGAAGCCAAGCTCAACCGCGACCGGACGTGGCTGCTCGATACCCTCTCGCAAATGGGCGACGACGAGCTTCAGGCCCCCCGCACGGCGAGCGAGCACGAGCCCGACAAGACGTGGTCGTTCGCCGACCACTTCATCCACACGACCCTGATCGAGAAGAACTGGAACGCTATGTTCCGCCGTCACCTCGAGGGCAAAGCGGGCATGGCCAAGCGGGTCAACGACGACGGCACCCCCCAGACCATGGAAGAGATCATGAAGGGGATCCACGCCTGGACCGAGGAGTGGGCCGACGAGCACCGGGGCAAGTCACTCGACGAGCTGGTCCGCATCGGTCTGGCCGTGCGCGCCGAGACCCTGACGTACCTCTCCGAACTCAGCGACGACGATCTGCAGTCGAAGATTCCCGGGGCCCCGTGGGCCGACGGCACGGTCGGCGGCATCATGGCCGCCAACGCCGACCATGGCCGCATCCACTACGGCTACGCCAAGGAAGGCCACGAGTCGGTCGTCGGCACGGCTTCCAACTGATCTACGCGACGGACGCGAGCTTGCCGCCAGGTGCGCTCACGACCAGCTCGAGCAGCGTGCGCATCACGTTGGGCTCGAGGCCTTCCGTGTGGCCCTTGTCCAGGCGCAGGACGCCCCACCACGGATCGCGCAGGAGGCGCTTGCTCGTCAGTCCGCCCTGCGAGTGACCGACCAGCCAGGTCGAACGTACCTTCGCACCGAACCGCTCGGCGACCGTCTCGACGATCGCTTTGAGGGCCGGGAAGTAGACCTTCCGCCCGCTCGCTTCATCCGTCCACGTCTCTTCGATCATCGTTCGGACTAGACGTCGGTGAGGTCGACCTCGGCGGTCTCGTCGTCGGGTCCGCCATCGCCGATCGACCACTTGAGCTGGAACTCGACCTCTTCCTCCTCACCCTCGCGCTCGTGCTCGACGCTGAAGGCGGCGTCGCGCGGAACGGTGAAGCGCTCGTTGGCGATCTGGATGCGGAACGGCTTCCCCGATTCGAGCGCGTCAGCAAGGCGGCGCAGCTTCGCCGCGAACTCGGGGACGCTGTAGTTCCGCTCGACGTCGCGGTCGACCACGGCTACAGCCCCTTGACGATGTCGGCGATGAGGTCGCCGACTTCGGTGGGATTGAGGCCGACGGAGACGCCGGCAGCCCGGAGTGCGTCCATTTTCCCCTGGGCCGTACCCTTGCCGCCCGAGACGATGGCGCCGGCATGGCCCATCTTCTTGCCGGGAGGCGCAGTGACGCCGGCGACGTAGGCGGCCACCGGCTTGTTCATGTACGCCTTGATGTACTCGGCGGCCTCTTCCTCGGCCGTGCCACCGATCTCGCCGAACATGATCACCGCCTTGGTCTCGGGGTCGGCCTGGAAGGCTTCGAGGCAGTCGATGAACGACGTGCCGGGCACGGGGTCGCCGCCGATACCGACGCACGTGGTGACGCCGATGCCCTTCTCGCCCAACTCGGCCAAGGCCTGGTAGGTGAGGGTGCCCGAGCGGGACACGATGCCGACCGGACCGCCGGGCAGTGCCACCTCGGCGGGGATGAAGCCGATGTTGCACTCCCCCACGGTGACGAGGCCGGGGCAGTTCGGCCCGAGCAACCGCACGTTGGGATGGTTGCGCTTCACCTCGTTGAAGTAGGCGGCCTCATCCTGGGCAGGGACGCCCTCGGTGAGGCAGATCACCAGTTCCATCTCGGCCGCTGCGGCCTCGCGGACCGCTGCGGCCGCGCCGGGCGCAGGCACGAGGATCATCGAGCAGGTCGCGCCGGTGGCTTCCTTGGCTTCGGCCACCGTGGCGAAGACGGGCAGACCCTCGACGTCGGTGCCGGCCTTCTTGGGAGACGTGCCGCCGACGACCTGGGTGCCATAGTCGCGGTTGCGCAGCGCGTAGAAGCGGCCCTGCGAACCGGTGATGCCCTGGACGATGACCTTGGTGTCCTTGTTCACGAAGATGCTCACTTGGCACCACCTCTTCCGGAAGCGAGCTCGACGGCCTTCTTGGCCGCGCCGAGCATGGTGGGCTGCGAGATCAGCGAGTCGGACTCGTGCGACTTGAGGATCTCCCGACCCTCGGCGGCGTTGGTGCCGTCGAGGCGGATGACGATCGGCGCCTTGATGTCGACGCGTCCGAGGGCCTGGACGATGCCGTTGGCCACGTCCTCCCCTTTGGTGATGCCGCCGAAGATGTTGATGAAGATCGCCTTCACCAACATCTTCGGCGGCATCACCAAGGGCGAGGACGTGGCCAACGGCATCGTCCAGGCCCTCGGTCGGGTCGACATCAA
>JBKJLU010000210.1:0-27615 GCA_046596815.1 Acidimicrobiales bacterium
CCCGCGACGTCATCCGGCTCGCCCCCCTTTCGCTCAAGGCCAGCCAGACCATTCGCATCCAGCGGCTCTATCCGAAGGCGGTCTACAAGGAAGATCTGGGGCAGGTCGTCCTGCCCCTGCCCCGGGGTGCTCAGGCGGCCGAACACGTGCGGGGCTTCCTGACCGCGGTGGTTCCGGTGGAAGTCGCGCCGGTAGCATCCTGAGCCGGTGAAACGCCTTCCCTTCTTCTCCCTTTTGTTCGCGGTCGTCGTCGGACTCGTCGCTTCGGGCTGTGGCAACACCATCCGTCCGGCGGCGGCGACGGTCAACGGCATCACCGTCAGCCAGGAGGATCTCGAGGCCGAGCTCAAGGCGATCGCGTCGAACGAGACCTACATCAGCACGGTCGAGCAGGGCGGCTTCGAGGTGCGGGGCAACGGCGATGGCACCCTGAGCAACGCCTTCGTCGGACGCGTCCTGACCCGTCAGATCTTCCTCGCCCTCGTGCACCAGGAGTTCGTGCGCAACAAGTTGACGGTGGATCAGACCGATCTCGACGCCGCCAAAGAACAGGTTGCCCAGAGCGTCGGCAGCGACGAGGTGTTCTCGCAGTTCCCGAAGTCGTACCAACAGACGCTGCTGCGGCGCAATGCCGAGGTGGCCAGGCTGCAGGAGAAGCTCGGGGGCACGGAGGCCGTCACCGAAGAGGCGGTGCGGAAGTTCTACGACGAGAACCTCGCCGAGTTCGCCCAGACGTGCGTGAGCCACATCCTCTTCAGTGCCACCGGCGAGGGAGGTCAGATCGATCAGGAGGCCACGGCCGCCCAGATCGGCCCGCTCACCGAAGCGGCGTTGGCTGCCCGAGCCGAAATCGTGGCCGGCGCCGACTTCGCCGCCATCGCCGCCGCCCGTTCGGCCGATGCCAGCAACAAAGACCAGGGGGGCAACCTCGAGTGCGGCGGCCCCGGCCGTTTCGTTCCTGAGTTCGAGACGGCCATGGAGGCCCTGGCCGTCAACGACGTCAGCGCCCCGGTTCCGACGCAGTTCGGCGTGCACCTCATCAAGGTCACCGAGCGCAAGCCCCAGTCGTTCGAGGAGGCCGCTCCCCAGATCGAACAGCGGCTGCAGGGCGAGGGCGAGAACGAGTTCAGCGACTTCCTCGAGTTGGCCGTGCGCGACGCCAAGATCTCGGTGAACCCCCGCTACGGCCGCTTCGACAAGACCGGCCAGGCGCCCGGGGTGGTTCCGCCCGGAGCACCCACCACGACCTCGCCCGGCGATCCGCCGCCGCGGGAGGGCGTCACCAACCCGCTGCAGCCATGAACCGAGGGCGGGTCACGGTGGTGGGTCTCGGCCCCGCCGGACCCGACCTGCTCACCGCCGCTGCGGCCGAGGCCATCGCCCGCGTTCCTCACCGTTTCGTTCGCACCACGCGCCATCCCTCGGCCGCGGTGGTCGCCCCGGCGACGTCCTTCGATGATCGCTACGAGACGGCGGCCACCATGGACGAGGTCTACGCCGGCATCGTCGAGGCGCTGGTCGCCGCGGCCGGTGATCATGGCGAGGTGCTCTACGCCGTGCCCGGATCACCGGCGGTCGCCGAACGCACCGTCGAGTTGTTGTTGGCCGACGACCGGATCGAGGTGGTCGTCGTTCCGGCGCTCTCGTTCCTCGACCTCGCGTGGACCCGCCTCGGGGTCGACCCGTTCGCCTCCGGGGTGCGGGTGATCGACGGCCATCGCTTCGCGTCCGTGGCCGCCGGCGAACGAGGCCCGCTGCTCATCGGCCAGTGCGACTCGCGTGAGGTGCTCTCGGAGATCAAGCTGGCGTTCGAAGAGGCGGCGCCGGCAACCGTCGTCGTGCTGCAGCGACTCGGCCTTCCCGACGAGTCGGTCACCACCGTGGCCTGGGACGACCTCGATCGCATCGTCGAGCCCGACCATCTGACGTCGCTGTGGTTGCCCGAATTCTCGGCGCCGGTGGCGGCCGAACTCGCCGCCTTCGTCGAGGTCGTCCGCCGACTTCGGGACGAGTGCCCGTGGGATCGCCAACAGACCCACGCCAGCCTCACCCGGTATCTGATCGAAGAGGCCTACGAGCTCGTCGAGGCCATTGAGAGCGGCGACGTCGACCACATCCAGGAGGAGCTTGGCGACGTGCTGTTGCAGGTCGTGCTCCACTCGGCCATCGCCACCCAGGCGGGCGACTTCACGCTGGCCGACGTCGCCCGATCCGTCACCGAGAAGATGGTGCGGCGCCACCCCCACGTCTTCGGCGACACCGTCGTCGCCGACGCCGACGAGGTGCACAAGAACTGGGAGCAGATCAAAGCGGAGGAGAAGGCCTCGCCCGGACAGGGGACGCCCGCGAGCGTGCTCGACGGCGTGCCCACCGGGCTCCCGGCGCTCACCTACGCCGCGAAGTTGTCGAAGCGAGCGGCCTCGGTGGGGTTCGATTGGCGCGTCCTGGCCCCGGTGTTCGACAAGGTGCGGGAGGAGCTGCTCGAACTCGAGGACGACCCGTCGGCCGATGAGTTGGGCGACGTGCTCTTCTCGGTGGTCAACGTGGCCCGCCACCTCGGTCATGACCCCGAGACGGCCCTCCGGGGTGCATCGGCCAAGTTCCGTCGACGATTCCAGATCGTCGAGGGCGAGGCCGCCCGGCGGGGGATCGACCTGGCCTCGGCCGACGAGGGCCTGGTCGACGCCCTCTGGGAGTCGGCCAAGGCCACTCTGGCCCAATAGCGTCGCCCCATGAACCCCCGCGACCTCGTCCGGTACTACGCCGGTGGACGGATCAGCATCGGCCTGCTCTTGCTCGTGCTCCCAGGCCGCGTCTTGCAGGGGATGCTGGGCGGGCGCCACGCGGTCACGCCGGGCGTGAAGCTCGTCGGACGGATGCTCGGCGCCCGCGACGCCATCCTCGGCGCCGGCACCCTCGCCGCGGCGTCGGCGGTGTCGTCGAACGGCGGCGAGGTCCGCTCGTGGCTGCGGTACTCGGCCGCGGCCGACGCCGCCGACGCCGCCGCCATGGTGCTCGCTTATCGCCACCTCCCCAAGCGCAAGCGCTTCGTCATGGTGGGCTTCGCTCTCAGCGGTGCCGCCACCGGCGCCTACCTCACCACCGTGCTCGACGCCTGACCCACCCCACCCCAACGAGCGTCGCCGAGGCCGGTCCATCGGTCTTGTACCGTTTCAACACCAGCAACAGGAGTCACACATGTCGGAGATCGAACACATCGTCGGACGCGAAGTCCTCGACTCGCGGGGAAACCCCACGGTCGAGGTCGAGGTCTTCCTCGCGTCCGGGGCCAAGGGACGGGCCATCGTGCCGTCCGGGGCGTCGACCGGTCAGTACGAGGCCGTCGAACTCCGCGACGGTGGCGACCGCTTCGGCGGCAAGGGGGTGCGCCAGGCCGTCGACCACGTGAACGGTGAACTCCTCGACACCGTCCTCGGCCTCGAGGCCCTCGACCAGCGCAACGTCGACCTCGAGATGCTGAGCACCGACGGCACGTCCAACAAGGGACGCCTCGGCGCCAACGCGATTCTCGGCGTGTCGATGGCGGTGGCCAAGGCGGCGGCCGACGAGCTCGATCTACCGCTCTATCGCTATGTCGGCGGCGCCAATGCTCACGTGCTCCCTGTGCCCATGCTCAATGTCGTCAACGGTGGCGCCCACGCGGACAACAACGTCGACTTCCAGGAGTTCATGCTGATGCCTGTCGGCGCCGCCAGCTTCAGCGAGGCACTGCAGTGGGGCGTCGAGACCTATCACGTGCTGAAGGGCGTGTTCTCCGAGCGGGGACTGTCCACCGGCGTCGGCGACGAGGGCGGGTTCGCGCCGAATCTCTCCTCGAACGAAGAGGCCGTGCGGGTGCTCGTCGAGGCCATCGAGAAGGCCGGACGGGTGCCGGGCGAGGAGATCGCCATCGCCCTCGACCCTGCGGTCACCGAGATCTACGCCGACGGGCGCTACGAACTCGCCGGTGAGGGGCGCACCCTCGACGCCGACGAGATGGTGGCCTATTGGGTCGATCTCTGCGACCGCTACCCGATCGTGTCGATCGAGGACGGCATGGCCGAAGACGACTGGGACGGATGGGCATCGCTCACCAAGGCGTTGGGCGATCGGGTGCAACTCGTCGGCGACGACCTCTTCGTCACCAACGTCGAGCGGCTGCAGCGCGGCATCGACACCAACGTGGCCAACGCCATTCTCGTGAAGGTCAACCAGATCGGCTCGCTGACCGAGACCCTCGACACGGTCGGCTTGGCCACGCGTTCGTCGTACGCCAGCGTGATGTCGCACCGATCGGGCGAGACCGAGGACACGACCATCGCCGATCTCGCCGTCGCCACGAACTGCGGGCAGATCAAGACGGGCGCACCGGCCCGCTCGGATCGGGTTGCCAAGTACAACCAGTTGCTGCGCATCGAAGCCCAACTGGGGGAGTCGGCGGCGTTCTGGGGCGAGCGCGCGCTTGCCGGCCGAAGGGGGCGATCCGGATCCGCCTGAGACTCCGCCGCCTTCTGTGGCCTGGGCTCGGCGCCGCTGCCCTCGTCGTCTTCCTCATCGTCGGCGTGTTCCCGACCCGCACCTACCTGCATCAACAAGACCAGATCTCCGCCGAAGAGGTGCGGGTCCAGGTGCTCACGGCCGAGAACGAGAAGTTGTCGGCCAAGATCGAGCAACTGCACACCGATACCGAGATCGAGCGGTTGGCCAGGGAGCAATACAACCTCGTCCGTCCGGGCGAAGAGGCGTACGCCATCCTGCCCGGGCCGGCCGATCCGCAGCCCGAAGCCCGGGCTCCTGTCGTTGCGCCGACGCCGCCGGAACCCTCGTGGTGGGATCAGGCCGCCGACACCCTCACCTTCTGGGATTGAATGCCCTGGTATTGAATGACGGGGTGCACCGTGTCCACGACCTCGGCGGTTCGGTCGGATTCGGTGCGATCGACGCCACCCCGTCCGAGCCGGTGTTCGCAGCCGTTTGGGAAGCCAGGACCTGGGGACTCACCATGGGTACCTTCGCCATGGGCCTCAGCAACGGCCCCGAGTTCCGATTCAGCATCGAGCGGATGGATCCGGAGCACTACCTGTCGTCGCGCTACTACGAGCACTGGGCGACGTCGGTGGCCACCCGCCTGGTCGACACGGGACGGGTGACGCTCGACGAGCTCGAGCAGCGGGTCGGCGGCGGTTTCCCGATCGCGGCTCCACTGCCAGAGATCGAGTCCGCCGAGGTTCCGGGCGGAGCCGTGTCCGCCCTCGTGCCCGGTGATCGAGTGCAGGTCAAGCAGTGGAGCCCGCTCGGCCATACCCGTTGCCCGGCTTACGTCCGAGGGCGGCGAGGCGTCGTCGTGCGGGTCGACGGCGTTCGTCCGCTCGCCGATGTCGAGCTGTTCCGGGCGCCGGCCCGTAACGAGGCCGTGTACACGGTGCGCTTCGAAGCGGCCGAACTGTGGGGCGCCACCGCCGAACGCCACGCCGTGCACGTCGACCTGTCGGCGAGCTACCTCGAACGGGAGTCGACGTGAGCGACCACGACCACGACCATGATCACGACCACGGCGACGACGGGCACCACCATCCGAGCGAGCCGTCACCGATCGAGCTGCGGGTCGCCGCCCTCGAAGACCTCGTCGTCGAGAAGGGTTGGATCACCCGGGAGACGATCGACGAGTTCATCCGTCGCTATCGCGACGACATCGGTCCGCTCAACGGGGCGAAGGTCGTGGCCAAGGCGTGGACCGACCCGGCCTACAAGCAGCGGTTGCTCGACGACGGCACGGCGGCCGTGGCCGAACTCGGGTTCGGTGGGGCCGAGGGGGGGCTCCTGATCGTCGTCGAGAACACCGACGAGGTGCACAATGTCGTCGTCTGCACCCTCTGCTCGTGTTATCCCTGGCCAGTGCTCGGTCTGCCCCCCGAGTGGTACAAGAGCGCGCCCTACCGGTCGCGGGTGGTGCGCGAACCGCGCGCTGTGCTGGCCGAGATGGGGCTCGTGCTCGACGACGACCTCGACGTGGCCGTCTGGGATTCGAGTGCCGAGGCCCGTTATCTCGTCCTCCCGCAACGCCCTCCCGGCACCGACGACCTGTCCGAGGACGAACTCGTCGCCCTCGTCAGCCGCGACGGCATGATCGGCGTCGCCCGCACGTGACGATTCGTCGGGGATCAGGCGACGTCGAGACCGAGGGCCCGGTGGCTCCACCGCGACGCAACGGCGAGTTGACGTTCGACGCACCGTGGCAAGCGCGCGCGTTCGGTCTGTGTCTGGCGTTGCTCGAACGTGAGCAGCTCGAGTGGAGCGACTTCCGTCCGTACCTCGTTGCCGCCATCGCCGACGGCGCCGAGCGCGAGTACTACGACTCGTTCGCCGTGGCCCTCGAGAACTTCGTGAGCGTGCGGGCGAAACACCGGCTGTCCTCGTAGTCCTGGTATTCGCCGTACGGCGCGACCGGGGTGTATCCGGCCTGTTCGTAGAGCGCCAGCGCTTCGGGTTGCTCCATCCCGGTCTCGAGCCAGAGCTCGGCGTACCCGATCTCGCGGGCGAGGTCCTCGACGGCCCGCAACATGGCAGATCCGACCCCCGCCCGGCGGGCTTCGGGGGCGACGAAGAAGCGCTTGAGCTCGGCTCGCCGCCCCCCGAGGGCCCGGATACCGGCGCAGGCGACCGGTCGTTCGTCGCGCCAGGCGACGACGAAGGTTCCGGAGGGCGGCCGGAACTGGGCGGCGCCGATCGGAGGGTCGGCGATCTCGCCGCCACCCCCGTACCGCAAGGACATCTCGGCCGAGTGCTGTTGCTCGAGCGTCCGGGCCACGGGATCGTCGAGGTCGGTCACGGCGAAACGCACGGGATGGGTATCGGGGCGTTGCAGATCCGGCACCGGACGATCGTAGAGTCGTCCAGCCCTCGTCCTTCTCCAAGGAGATGCATGTCCATTCTCGGCAACCGTGTGCTCCGCAAAGAAGATCCGAAGTTCCTGACCGTCGGCGGTTCGTACGTCGACGACCTGCACCTCGAGGGAGCGCTCAGCGTGACCTACGTGCGTTCGACCATGGCCTCGGCCCGCATTCTCAGCATCGACGTCGAGGAGGCCCGCACGGCCCCGGGCGTCGTCGCCGTGTTCACCGGCGCCGACATCACCCTCGACCCGATCCTCCCGAACCCGGGCATGCTGAATCAGCAGATGCTGCGCCAGTGGCTGGCCACCGACCGGGTGCGGTTCGTGGGTGAGCCCGTCGCCGTCATCGTGGCCGAGGAGCGCTACCAGGGAGTCGACGCCGCCGAACTCGTCTTCGTCGACTACGACCCGCTCGACGTCGTCGTCGATCCGGAGCTGGCGGCCGCCGGCGAGACCCTGTTGTTTCCAGACGTCGGCACGAATACGTCGATGGAATTAGCCTTCGGGCGCACCGACACCCTCTTCGACGGATGCGAAGTGGTCATCCGCCAGCGCATCGTGAACCAGCGGGTCGCGCCCTGTCCCCTCGAAGTGCGGGCGGCGGCGGTGCGGTGGGACAGCGAAGACCACCTCACCCAGTGGGCGAGCACGCAAGGCGCCCACTCGGTGAAGAGCGACCTGGCCAACCTGTTGAAGATCCCGGAAGATCAGATCCGGGTCATCGCCCCGGACGTCGGCGGGGGCTTCGGCGCCAAGATCGGCATCTACCCCGAAGAGCTGCTGTTGGCGTGGCTCTCGATGCAGGTCGACCGCCGGCCCCTCACCTGGGTCGAGACCCGTAGCGAGAGCATGATGAACCTCGGCCACGGCCGCGGTCAGGTGCAGCACGCCGAGATGGGCGGCACCAAGGACGGCAAGGTCACCGCCTATCGCCTCACCGTCCTGCAGGACAGCGGCGCCTATCCGGCGGTCGGTTCGGTGCTGCCGTTCATGACCCGCACCATGCTCACCGGCGTCTACGACATCCCGGCGGCGGAGTTCAACAGTCGGTCCGTCGTCACCAACACCACGCCGACGGTGGCGTATCGCGGCGCCGGTCGGCCCGAAGCCACGGCCGCCATCGAGCGGATGATCGACCTGTATGCGGCCGAGGTCGGGCTCGATCCGGCGGAGATGCGCCGCCGCAACGTGATCACCAAGGACCAGTTCCCGTTCACGACGCCCACGGGCACGACCTACGACATCGGCGACTACGAACGGGCCCTCGAGCTCGTCCTCGAGTCGGCCGGGTACGACGAGCTCAGGGCCGAACAAGCGCAGCGGCGCGAGTCCAAGGCCCGCAAGCAGTTGGGCATCGGCATGGCCGTCTACGTGGAGATCACCGCCGGGCCGGGCGCGCCGACCGAATTCGGGGCCGTCGAGGTGACCGCCGATGGCAGGGTCATGGTGCGCAGTGGATCGTCGTCCCACGGACAGGGCCACCAGACGGCCTTTTCGATGCTCGTGGCCGATCGCCTCGGCGTCGCGCTCGACGACATCGACGTCATCCAGGGCGACACCGACATCGTCCCGCGCGGTCAGGGGACCATGGGTTCACGTTCTCTGCAGGCGGGCGGCGTGGCCGTGGCTCGCGCCGCCGAGCAGGTTGTCGAGAAGGCCAAGCAGATCGCCGCCGATCTCCTCGAAGCCAATGTCGACGACGTCGTTCTCGACGCGGCTGAAGGCCGGTTCCATGTCGCCGGCACCCCGGCGGTGTCGCGTAGCTGGCCCGAAGTTGTCACCGCCGCCCAGGCCGATGGGGGCTCGCTGTCGGCCGAGGTCGACTACCAGGGCGCCGGACCCACCTATCCGTTCGGAGCCCATCTCGTGGTCGTCGAGGTCGACACCGACACCGGCAAGGTCGAGGTGCAGCGCATGGTCGCGGTCGACGATGCCGGCCGTATCCTCAACCCGCTGCTGGCCGACGGACAGGTGCACGGCGGTTTGGCCCAGGGCATCGCCCAAGCGCTGCTGGAAGAGGTGCGCTACGACCCTGACGGCAATCCGGTGACGTCGAACCTGGCCGACTACGCCTTCATCACGGCGGCCGAGCTGCCGAGCTTCGAGCGCATCCCCATGGAGACACCGACCCCGGTGAACGAACTCGGGGCCAAGGGCATCGGCGAGTCGGGCACCATCGGTTCGACGCCGGCCGTGCACAATGCCGTGCTCGATGCGCTCGTGCCCTTCGGGGTCAAGCACCTCGACATGCCGTGCACGTCGGAGAAGGTGTGGCGGGCCATCAACGGGCTGTCGGCACCCGAGCCCGACTTCTCACCGCCGGCGGCGGCGGGTCTCGGCTCGGTGGCCACGGCCACCGGCGACGAAGACATCCCGGCGCTGTAATGATGGCCAGTTCTCGGGAGTCGAGTGGCGAGTCGAGTGGAGGCGTTGTGCAAGTTTCGGTCACGGTGAACGGCGAGGTTCGGGAGCACGATGTCGAACCCCGGCTGCTCCTCGTCCACTACATCCGCGAGGTCGTCGGCCTCACCGGTACCAACGTGGGCTGCGACACGTCGTCGTGCGGCGCCTGCACCGTGCTGATCGACGGCGAGTCGATCAAGTCGTGCACCGTGCTTGCCGTGCAGGCCGACGGCCAGTCGATCATGACCATCGAAGGTCTCGCCGATCCCGACGGCACGATGCACCCGATGCAGCAGGCGTTTCAGGAGAACCACGGCCTGCAGTGCGGCTACTGCACACCGGGCATGGTGCTGGCGGCGGTCTCCCTGCTGCAGGAGAACGCCAGCCCTGACGAGCGCCAGGTGCGAGAAGGGCTCGAGGGCAACCTCTGCCGGTGCACCGGCTACCACAACATCGTCAAGTCGGTGCTGGCGGCGTCGAAGGCCGGTGCCCAGTGATTCCTGCAGCCTTCGACTACAAGCGTGCGGAGTCGGCCGACGAGGCCGTGTCATTGCTCGTGCAACATGGCGACGAGGCCAAGCTCCTGGCCGGTGGGCACTCCCTCCTGCCGCTCATGAAGTTGCGGCTGGCCACGCCGACGATGCTCATCGACGTCGGCCGCCTTTCTGATCTCTCCTACATCCGCGACGGTGGCGATCACGTCGCCATCGGCGCGCTGACCCGCCACCGCGACGTCGAGGTGTCCGACCTGCTCAAAGCCGAGGTCCCGCTGTTGGCCCACGCGGCCTCGTTCGTGGGCGACCCCCAGGTCCGTCATCGCGGCACTCTCGGCGGCACGCTGGCCCACGCCGACCCGGCATCCGACCTGCCGGCCGTCGTGTTGGCCCTCGGCGGCACCTTGGTGGCCAAGGGACCCAACGGCGAGCGCACCATCGCCGCCTCCGACTTCTTCCAGGGGTTCCTCGAGACGGCGCTGCAGCCCGACGAGATGCTCACCGAGGTGCGCATCCCCAAGACGGGGTCCAACGGCTGGTCCTTCCAGAAGTTCAACCGACGGGCCCAGGACTGGGCGATCGTCGGCGTGGCCGCCGTCCGCTCCGGCACGGGCAACGAGGCCGGCATTGCCCTGGTGAACATGGGTTCGGTGCCGATCCGGGCGACCGCGGTCGAGGCGGCGCTGGCGTCCGGGGCATCGGCCGCCGACGCCGCCACTTCGGCCGCCGAGGGACTCGATCCCCCCGGCGACCTCAACGCCTCACCCGAATACCGAACCCACCTCGCCCAGGTCCTCGTCCGCCGGGCCCTCGAAGAAGCCGGCATCTGACGCCCGGGTCGGTCGATGAGGTGCGCGCTGCGCTGGCCGAGCACGGGTACCTGGCCGACGAGGGATTGGCGACGGCGGTCTTCCTGGCCCTCACCTTGCACCGGCCTCTGCTGCTCGAAGGCGAAGCCGGCGTCGGCAAGACCGAAGTGGCCAAGGTGCTCTCCCGCTGGACGGGGGGCGAGTTGCTACGACTGCAGTGCTACGAGGGCATCGACCTCGCGCAGGCGGCCTACGAGTGGGACTACTCGCGCCAGCTGCTCCACTTGCGGGCGGTCGAGGCGACCGGGGCGGACGTCGCCGCGGCTGAGGACGAGCTCTACTCCGAACGCTTCCTGGTGCGCCGGCCACTGCTGAAGGCCATCGATCACCGGGAGGGCCCTCCCCCCGTGCTGCTCATCGACGAGGTCGATCGGGCCGACGACGAGTTCGAGGCGTTCTTGCTCGAGATCCTCTCCGACTATGCGGTGACGGTTCCCGAACTGAAGACGTTTCGGGCCGAGGTGCCGCCGATCGCCATCCTCACGTCGAACCGCACCCGTGACGTCCATGACGCCCTCAAGCGGCGCTGCCTCTACCACTGGGTCGAGCATCCGGGCTTCGAGCGCGAGGTGGCCATCATCCGGCTGCGGGCCCCCGAGGTCGTCGAGCGTCTGGCCCGTCAGGTCGCAGCCGCAGTCGAGCGCATGCGGGGCCTCGAACTGTTCAAGCCCCCGGGTGTGGCCGAGGTCATCGACTGGGCCCAGGCACTCGCAGCGCTCGGACAAGCGGAGTTGAACGAGCGTTGGGTCGACGCCACCCTGGGTTCGGTGTTGAAGTACCGCGAGGATCAGGAGCGGGTGCGCAGCGTGGGCGTCGGCGGACTGGTCGAAGCGGCCGTGGCCCGTGCCGACATCTCAGCCGGCACGGGCGGGCTCGGCCCCTGACGCCAACCCCGCCCGTGCCGGCTGAGATGTCGGCAGTGGCGGGGTCGGCGTCAGGGGCCGAGCGGATGGCCGTGGCCTTCGCGTCGACCCTGCGTCGCCTCGGCGTCGCCGTCAGCACCGGCAATGTGATCGCCTTCGTCGAGGCTCTCGGGTGTGTCGGTCTGGAAGATCGCAACGGCGTGTACTGGTCAGGACGGGCCACGTTGGTCCAGCGGCCCGAACAGCACGCGGCCTATGAGCAGGCCTTCGCGGCCGTGTGGTTGCAGCGCGAGCTCATCCGCATGACGAGCGAGATCGAGCCCGTCGTCCTGGCCCTCGACGACGACGAATCCGCCTCCGATCCCGAGGGCGAGGATGTCGCCGAGACCGACGACGAGCGACGAACCGTCAGCGTGCGCTACAGCCCGACCGAGGTACTCCGCGACAAGGACTTCGCCCGCTACACGAATCGCGAGTTCGACGAGGCCCGCAAGCTCATGGCCGAACTCCGGCTCGGCGGATCACTGCGGCGCTCGCACCGGCTCACCCGCACCCGGCGTCGCACCCGCCACCCCGATCTTCGTCGCACCGTCCACAAGTCGCTGCGCCTGCACGGCGAACCGATCCACCGGGCGTTCCTGACGCCTTCCCATCGACCCCGTCGCGTCGTCCTGCTGTGCGACGTGAGCGGATCGATGGAGTCGTACAGCCGGGCCCTCCTGCGGTTCCTCCACGTCGCCGTGGTGGGACGGGGTCGTGTCGAGGCGTTCGCTCTCGGCACCCGCCTCACCCGACTGACGCGCGAGCTGTCTTCCCACGATCCCGACGCCGCGCTGGCAGCGGCCGCCGCGTCGGTATCGGACTGGAGCGGTGGAACCCGCCTCGGCGAAGTCCTGCGGCAGTTCAACGACGAGTGGGGCATTCGGGGGATGGCCAGAGGCGCGGTCGTGGTGATCCTGAGTGATGGATGGGACCGCGGTGATGCCGGCGACCTCGGCCTGCAGATGGCCCGACTGCATCGCGTCGCCCATCGCGTCGTCTGGGTCAACCCGCTCAAGGTCACCGCCGGCTATGCCCCGGTCGCCAAGGGGATGGCGGCGGCGTTGCCGTTCGTCGACGAGTTCATCGAAGGGCACTCGCTGGCCTCGCTCGAGACCCTCGCCGCCGTGGTGGCGAAACCGTGAAGGAAGTACTGAACGATGTCGAGCGATGGCGCCGGCAGGGCAAGCGCGTCGCCGTCGCCCGGGTGATCGGCGTGGAGGGATCGGGCCCGCGCGATCCGGGCGCCACGATGGTCGTCAACGAGGACGGAGAGGTTGCCGGCTCGGTATCCGGCGGCTGCGTCGAGAGTGCGGTCGTGACCGAAGCCCTCGACCTCCTGGCGGGGGAGGGCGGTCCTCGCCGGGTGACGTACGGCTATTCCGACGACGAAGCCTTTGCCGTCGGACTCACGTGCGGCGGCACCGTCCACCTCCTCATCGAACGCCTCGACTGGTAGTCGTGGCCGGCATCTACGAAGCGCTGCGCGACTCGATCCGCACCGAAGATCCCGTCTCGCTGGTGACGATCATCGAGGGGGAGCCGCTCGGGGCCAAGCTGCTGGTGTGGCCCGACCGGCCGGCTCTGGGATCGCTCGGCCATCCCGAACTCGACCGGGTGGTGGCGAGAGACGCGACAGCCGAACTCGACTCAGGACTGAGTTCGACCCGTCACTACGGCCCCGAGGGGCAGGCGCGGCAGACGGAGGTCGGGGTTTTCATCGAAAGCTTCGCCCCTCCTCCTCGTCTGCTCATCTTCGGGGCCGTCGACTTCACCGCCGCCCTCACCCGCATCGGCAAGGTGCTCGGCTATCGAGTGGTCGTCGTCGACGCCCGGCCCGTGTTCGCCACGGCGGCGCGGTTCCCCATGGCCGATGAGGTCGTGGTCGACTGGCCCGATCGTTACCTGGCCACCGTGGCCGACGACCTCGGGCCGCGTGATGCGGTCTGCGTGCTCACCCACGACCACAAGTTCGACGTACCCGCAGTCGTCGCCGCCCTGCGCACCCGGGTCGGGTATCTCGGGGCCATGGGCTCGCGACGCACCGACGCCGAGCGGCGAGTCCGCCTGCGGGACGCCGGCGTGTCGGACGACGACCTCGTCCGTCTCATGGCGCCCATCGGCCTCGACATCGGGGCCCGCACCCCGGAGGAGACCGCCATCTCGATCTGCGCCGAGATCATCGCCCTGCGTACCGGGCGTCGCCCCCCGAGCCTGCGCGACACTGAGGGGCCGATCCATGCCACGGGGGCTGTCGGATCGCCGGGAACGGAGAGGGGGGACGGGGGGGATGCTGCCTGAGGAATCAGGACGGAGGGGGCTGCGCATCGCCGATGCCGACCGCGACCGCGTCGTGGTCGTGCTCCGCATGCACTGCACCGAGGGGCGGATCACCCTTGATGAGTTCAGCGACCGCGTCGGGGCCGTCTACGCCGCCCTCACGGCGTCCGAACTCGACGAGGTCGTGCGCGACCTCCCCGTGCCATGGTCGGACGCCGGGGGCACCGACCGGTCGCCTCGGGCTCGCCGGGCGGTCAAGTGGATGGTTGCCATATTCGGGGACTCGGTGCAGCGCGGCCGGTTCACCCTCGACGACGAAAGCTCGGCGGTGGCCGTCTTCGGCGACTGCACCCTCGACCTCAGCGAGGCCCTCATCGATGGGCCCAACCCGCTGGTCACGGCGATCGCGGTGTTCGGCAACATCACGGTCATCGTCCCCGACGGCATCCAGGTCGCCCTCGAAGGCGTCGCCGTCTTCGGCGACAAGCTGGTCTCAACCGGGGCCGCGCCGCCGCTGCCCGGCTCGCCGGTGGTGCTGGTGCGGGCCTTCGCCCTGTTCGGCGACGTGAAGGTTCGAGCGCCACGGGAACGATCCGACGGACGCCTCCGGCGGTTCGGCAAGCGATGACGGACGAACTGCCGGTGGTCCGCCCAGCATCGTCGCCGGGCGTTCGCGTGAACGACGCCGACCGCGACCGGGCCGTCGGGTTCCTGCGCCACCACGTGGCCGACGGCCTGCTCACCCTCGACGAGTTCAGCGATCGGGTGGGCGACGTGTTCGCGGCCATCACCAGTACCGACATCGAGCGGGTCACGAGCGACCTCCCGGCGGTCACCACGGCCTCCGTTCCCACTCCTTCCGCCGCCGGCACGACCCGCACGAGAAAGGCCGTGAGGTGGACGGTGGCCGTGCTCGGTGGCAGCGGACAGCGGGGACGCTGGCGGGTCGAGGGGCAGACCAATGCCATCGCCTTCATGGGTGGTTGCGAACTCGACCTGCGCCAGGCCGAAGTCATCGGCGACGAGGTCGAGATCACGGCCTTCGCCTTCATGGGCGGCGTCGACATCATCGTGCCCGAGGGCATCGCCGTGGTGATGACCGGCTTCTCTCTCATGGGCGGCAAAACGAATCGCGTGAAGGACGTGCCGGTGATCCCGGGTTCGCCCGTGATCCGGGTGCGCGCCTTCTCTCTCATGGGTGGAGTCTCGGTGCGGAGCCGGCGGCCGGCGGGTGAAACGCCCCGCGACGAGCTCCCGTCTCCGCCCAGATCCCGCGATCGCGACCGCGATCGTGGACGAGACCACAGCCGTGATCGTCACGGAAGCCGGCACGACGGTCGGGGCCGAGAACGAGGCCTCGATCGAGGCCCAGGGTCGGGCCTCCCCCCGCAGCCGCCAACGCATCGCCGACGAGGCATCGAAGCCGTCGCCGAGGACGTCCGCGACGAGTGGACACAGTTGCGGTCGCAGGTCGCCCCCGAGGGCACGGTCACGATCTTCTTCAGTGACATCGAGGGTTTCACCTCGATGAACGAAAGACTTGGTGACCAGCGCGCGCAGCAGGTGTTGCGCGACCACTACGCCCTCGTTCGCGCGGAGCTGGTGCAGCACCGCGGCTTCGAAGTGAAGGTGCACGGCGACGGCTTCATGGTCGCCTTCGACAGCGCCGCACGGGCGCTGCGGTGCGCCAAGGCGATCCAAAAGCGCCAACACGAGTGGAACGCCGACCGCACCGACGACGCCTTCCGGGTGCGCATGGGTCTGCACACGGGCGAGGCCATTCGCGATGCGGACGACTTCCTGGGGTCGACCGTCAATCTGGCTTCGCGCATCGCCACGGCGGCCAGAGGCGGCGAGATCCTGGTGTCGGCGCTGTTGCGAGAGCTGTGCGCGTCGAGCGGGGAGTTCGCCTTCGACGGCGGGCAGGAACTCGAGCTCAAGGGCTTGTCCCAGCCGCACCGGGTGTTCTCCGTCCGCTGGCCCTGAGGGACGCATCGTGACGACGGCCGCGGTGGTGCTTGCCGCCGGCGGAGGATCGCGGTTCACCGGCGACGCCCACAAGTTGTTGGCCGACTTCCGCGGGCGCCCGCTCGTCGCCTGGGCTGTCGAAGCTGCCATCGGCGCCGGTCTCGACGAGGTCGTGATCGTCGAAGGCGCGATCTCACTCGTTGGTGTGGTGCCGCCGGACGTCACCCTGCTCTCGAACCCACGGTGGGCCGAGGGCCAGGCCACCTCCCTCGGCGTCGCCATCGGTCATGCCCGCGCCCGCGGGCATGACGCCGTGGTCGTCGGATTGGGCGACCAACCGCTCGTCTCGTCGGAGGCTTGGCGTCGGGTGGCGGCCGCTCCCGCCGATCCGCCGATCGCCGTCGCCACCTACGACGGTCGCCGGGGAAACCCGGTCCGCCTCGGCGCCGCCATCTGGGATCGGCTGCGCTTCGTCGGCGACGAGGGCGCCCGCGAACTGATGCGACGAGAGCCGACGTTGGCGAGCGAAGTAGCGTGCTCTGGCAACCCGGCGGACGTCGACACCGTGGAGGACCTCGAGCAGTGGAGCTGACCAACAGATTCCGAGTGGGCGTCCCCGTGGCCGACGCGTGGGCCGTGCTCACCGACGTCGAGCGCATCGCTCCGTGCCTCCCGGGCGCCCAGCTGCAAGAGATCGAGGGCGACGAGTACCGCGGCATCGTCAAGGTGAAGGTCGGTCCGATCACCGCCCAGTACAAGGGCAAGGCGACCTTCCTCGAGAAGGACGACACGAAGCACGTCGCCGTCCTGAAGGCCGAGGGTCGCGACACCCGTGGCCAGGGCAACGCCAGCGCCACCATCACGGCGACGCTCACGCCCCACGGCGACGGAACTGCGGTGACCGTCGTGACCGACCTCACGATCACCGGCAAGGTCGCGCAATTCGGACGGGGCGTCCTCGTCGACGTCTCGGGCAAGTTGCTCACCCAGTTCGTCGAGTGCCTCGAGAACGATCTGCTCGGTGGGGCGTCGGCGTCCCCGGCCGCCGTTCTCCCCGTGGCCGAGCCGGATGCGAAGGCCGAACCGGTTGCGAAGGCCGAGCCGGCAGCGAAGGCCGAACCGGTTGCGACGGCCGAGCCGGAAGCGGCCCCGCCGAAGCCGAAGGTCAAGGTCGAAGCCGAGGAGATCGTGGTCGAAGCCGAGAAGATCGTGGCCCAGGCAGCCAAGCCACCCATGACCGAACCGATCGTGTCCGAGCCCGCCGCTCCGACCATTCGCAAGATCGAGCATCAGGCGGCACCCGCGGTCGATCTGCTCGACGCCGCCGGCGTGCCCGTGGCCAAGCGCGCCATCCCCATCGTCGCCGGCGTGCTGGTCATCCTGTGGTTCCTGCGCCGCCGACGTCGCGGGCGCCCCTGACCGCCCTCGGCGAAGAAGAGCGCGCTGGCGACGACGAGCGGGCGCAGGTCGTCGCCCTCCTCGGCCGCGAACCCCAGGGCGCCTTCGAGATCGTCGTCCGCGATGCGGACGGGCGGCCGCTCGTCATTCGCAACGCGCCGGTCCTCGACGATGGTCGGCCGATGCCGACCCGCTATTGGTTGCTGGCGTCGGAGATCCGCGATCAGGTCGGCCGGCTCGAGGCCGCGGGCGGGGTGAACGCGGCCGAGGCCGAGGTCGATCCTGCGGAACTCGCAGCCGCTCATGCCCGCTACGCAATCGAGCGGAACGCCGCCATGCCCGAGGGCTGGACCGGACCCCGTCCGACCGGCGGCGTGGCCGGCACTCGCATCGGGGTGAAGTGCCTCCATGCCCACTACGCCTGGCATCTCGCCGGCGGCGATGATCCGATCGGTCGCTGGGTCGAGTCGAGGCTGGCCGCCGGGGAGGGTCAGTGAGCGACGGTGCCGTTGCCGCCATCGACTGCGGCACCAACTCCACCCGCATCCTTGTGGCCGACGCCGCCGGCCGTCCGCTGGTGCGTCGCACGACCATCACCCGCCTCGGACAGGGCGTCGACCAGTCCCGCCGTCTGGCTCCTGAGGCCATCGACCGTGTCGTCACGACCCTCCGGAGCTACCGGGGTCTGCTCGACGAACACCACGTCTCGAACGTGCGCATGGCGGCGACCTCGGCGGCGCGCGATGCGACGAATCGCGACGAGTTCTTCGACGCCGCCGAAGCCGCCCTCGGTTGGCGACCCGAACTCTTGTCGGGCGACGAGGAGGGTCAGCTGAGCTTCGCTGGCGCCACCGCCGATCTGGACGCCTCCGACGGCCCGTTCCTGGTCGTCGACATCGGTGGAGGCTCGACCGAGTTCGTCGTCGGCCGCGCCGAGCCCACCGGGGGACTCTCGATCGACGTCGGGTGCGTGCGCGTGACCGAGCGGTATCTCCATGGCGATCCGCCGCATCCGGGTGAGCTCTCCGATGCGCTCAGCGTGGTGCGGCTCCATCTCGACGACGTGGTCCGAGAGGTACCCCAGACGATGAACGCCGCCCGCCTCGTCGGACTGGCGGGCAGCGTCACCACGGTGGCTGCGGTCGAACTCGGCTTGGCCACCTACGACCGCGAACGCATCCATCACTTCGTCCTCACCCGGGCGGCGGCCGAGGACGTGTTCCGCACCCTGGCCACCGAGCGTCGCGACGACCGCCGGGCCAACCCGGGGCTGGAGGAGGCGAGGGTCGACGTCATCGTCGGCGGCGCCCTCGTGCTCGTCGCCGTGATGCGCTTCTTCGACTTCGACGAGTGCCTGGTCTCCGAAGCCGACATCCTCGACGGCCTCGTCCAGTCGCTGCTCAACGGGCCCTTCAGTGTTTCAGGATCGTGAGCAGTTCCCGGTAGAGGTCGTCGCCTTCGGCCTTCACGCCCTTGCCCGCGAACCACTTGCACAGGTTGCGCACGTCGCGCTCGAGGAGACCGAGGCCCTCGGATTGCAGGATGGGGTCGACGGCCTGTGGCATGTCGATCACATAGAGACGCTCCTCCCACACCAGCAGGTTGTAGGGGGAGAGGTCGCCGTGGACGATGCCGATCGAGGTCATCAGCCGGAGGGCCTCGACCAGTTGGCGGAAGAGGTCCTCGCGCAGGGGTCGCTTCGTTCCGGCGATGGCGTTCACTAACCGGGGCGCGGCTTCGTCCTCGTCGCCGAGGTACTCCATCATCACCTCGACCCCGAGCTTCTGCACCGGATAGGGGACGGCGCATCCGATGGCCCAGAGCCGGCCGAGGGCGTCGAACTCGGTCTCCATCCACATCTGGGCCCGGAAGGAGAGGCCGGCGCGGGTGCCCTGGGCCATGGCCAGGTCGACGCGACGGTCGCCGATGCGCTTGCGGTACTTGGCGTCGTTGCGAAACGCCCGCTCGTCGAGGTCTCGGTACCGCTTGGCCGCGAGCAGGTTGGTGCGATCACCCAGCGTCCGTTCGACCAGGTGGACGTCGGCTTCCTTGCCCGTCTTGATGACACCCCGTTCGTACTGGCGGGCGGCGTCGTCGGTGATCACCCACTCGGGGATCGGGTCGGGCCCGGGGTCCGCCGACGTGTAGCTCGACTGTTCGGGGTCGATGACGTCGTCATCCCAGCGCGGCTTGGCCGTGCGGGAGGTCGGCTGGAAGGCGTCGTGTTTCGGCGAGTCTTCGTCGTCGCGCGAACGGGGCAAGCCCCCTTTCTATCCCCCACTCCCACTTTTGGCAGCGGGATCCCGCCATGGAAGGCGGGATCCCCCTGCCAAAACGGTTGGGAGAGGCGGCCGGTAGGCTCGTCGGTCGTGACCCGAACCGTCGCCGTGGTGGGCGGCGGGCCGGCAGGACTGATGGCGGCCGAAGTGATTGCGTCCGAGGGGCACGACGTACGCGTCGTGGTCTTCGATCGGATGCCGTCGGTCGGGCGCAAGCTGCAGCTGGCCGGACGGGGTGGGCTGAACCTCACCCACACCGAGCCCCTCGACCTCTTCCTCACCCGCTATGGCGCCGCTCGCGAGTTGCTCGAGCCGGCGATCCGGGCCTTCGATCCAGCGGCGTTGCGGGCGTGGTCTAGCGCCCTCGGCCAGCGGGCGGTCGTGGGGACGAGTGGTCGGGTCTTCCCCGAATCCTTCCGGGCGACCCCGTTGCTGCGGGCCTGGATCGAGCGCTTGCGCGATCTCGGCGTCGAGCTTCGCACCGGTCATACCTGGCAGGGATGGACGGGGGTCGACGAGGGCGATCTCGCATTCGCACCCCCGTACGGGCCGTTTCGCGCGGACGCCACGATCCTCGCCATGGGCGGCGCCAGCTGGCCCCGCACCGGATCCGACGGCGCCTGGGTCGAGCCCGTCATGGGCGAGGGCATCGTCGTCGCTCCGTTGCGGGCCGCCAACGCCGGCTTCGACATCGCCTGGAGCAGCTACTTCCGTGAACGCTTCGGGGGCCAACCGCTCAAGAACGTCGCCCTCACGTCCGGCGACGGCACCGTGCGGGGCGAGGCCATGGTGACAACCGCCGGACTCGAGGGTGGCGCCGTGTATGCCGCGGGGCCGGCGGTGAGGCGCAGACTCGACTCGGGGAAGCAAACCGTCATCGACGTCGACCTGCGGCCCGATCTGCCCGAGCGCGAGTTGTACCGCCGGCTCGCCGGCCGGCGCCCCAAGGACTCGATGACGAGCACGCTGCGGCGGGCCGGCCTCACACCCGTGGCCGGGGCGCTCGTGCGGGAGGCAGGCGAGCTCCCGACCGACCCCAAGGCACTGGCGGAGCGCATCAAGAAGGTGCGACTGCGGGTGACGGGAATTCGACCGATCGATCGGGCCATCTCCAGCGCCGGCGGCATCGCTTTCGACGAGATCGACGACGCGTTCATGGTGCGCCGCCGGCCCGGAACGTTCGTGGCCGGCGAGATGCTGGATTGGGAGGCGCCCACCGGCGGCTATCTCTTGCAGGCGACGTTCAGCACCGCCGTGGCCGCCGCGCACGGAACTCTGGCATGGCTGACGAAGAGGGACTCGGTCTGACGTGGACGAGAGACCCGGCGGCGTAGAAGAGATCCGCGCGGGCGACACCGTCTGGCGCTTCGATCGTGACTTCCTCGAGTCGCGGTGGACGTGCATCTGGGGACGCGGATGCCTCGGCATCCTCGACGAGCCGGCGCCGCACCGAAACGAGGGGTGTTGCTCGATCGGCGCCGATCTCGACGGCGACGACGAGGCCCGCACCCTGAGCGCGCTCGCCGCCGTCCTCGATCCCGAGCGCTTCGAGCACTGTGCCGACGCAACCGAAGCCGCCGGGGGAATCTTCGCGGACCCGACGAGCCGAACGGCCACCCGGGTGGTCGACGGCGCGTGCATCTTCTTCAATCGACCTGGCTTCGCCGGCGGCGAGGGATGCGCCCTCCATCTCGAAGCGCTCGCCCAGGACGAGTCCCCCCTCGACTGGAAACCGTCGGTCTGCTGGCAGCTCCCGATCCACGTCGAGTACGAACCCGGCGACGGCGAGACCGAGGTCGCAACGGTGCGTCGATGGAGCCGAGCCGACTGGGGCAAGGAGGGCGAAACGATGGCGTGGTGCTGCACCGAGGGCGACCTGGCCTACGTCGGCGAGCGCCCCGTCGTCGAGTCGCTGAGCGAGGAACTCACGGCCCTCGTCGGCCCTGAGGTGTACGTCGAACTTCGGCGTCGGCTGGCGGACCCACCTCGGTAGGCTCCTGCGTCTTGTCGCTCTCCGACCGCATCCTCATGGGACCGGGCCCCGGCAACCCGTACCCCGAATCGATGGCAGCGCTCTCGCGGCCCATGCTCGGGCACCTCGACCCGGATTTCCTCGCTCTGCTCGACGAGACGTGCGAGCGGCTTCGCCAGGTCTTCCGCTCGGACAACGTCCGCACCCTGCCGGTGAGCGGTACCGGCTCGGCGGGCATGGAGGCGGCGTTCGTCAACACCGTCGGACCGGGTGACGTGGTCGTCGTCGGCGTCAACGGCGTCTTCGGCGAGCGGATGTGCGACGTCGCCTCGCGTTGTGGCGCCGAGGTCGTACGGGTCGAGGCGCCGTGGGGCAAGGCGCTCGATCAACAGCAGTTGCTCGACGCCCACCCCTCGCCCAAGGTGATCGCCGTCGTCCACGCCGAGACGTCGACCGGGGTACGCAACGACGTGCAGCACCTCGGGGCGCAGAAGGGCGACGCGCTGCTGCTCGTCGACTGCGTCACCTCCCTCGCCGGCATTCCCCTCGAGATCGACGGATGGAATGTCGACCTGGCCTACAGCGGCACCCAGAAATGCCTGGGGGTTCCGCCGGGATTGGCCCCGCTGACGTTGGGTGAGCGGGCCTGGGAGCGTCGCATCACCAAGCCGCAGTCGTGGTACCTCGACCTCGGGATGATCGGCGAGTACGCCACGACATCCGGCGCTCGCAAGTACCACCACACCGCCCCCATCTCCATGATCTTCTCCCTCCATGCCGGTCTCGGCGTCGTGCTCGAGGAGGGCCTCGAAGCGGTGTGGGCCCGACATGGCGAGTGCGGTCGTCTCTTGCACGAGGGCCTCCCCGAACTGGGCTTCGAGCTGTTCGCCGAGGAAGGTCACCGACTTCCCGAGCTGACGACGGTGTGGGTTCCCGACTCGATCGGCGATGAAGCGGCCGCTCGCCGCACGCTGCTCGAGCGGTACGGCATCGAGGTCGGGGCGGGCATCGGCGAGTTCGCCGGCAAGGTCTGGCGCATCGGTTGCATGGGCCACACGGCCCGACCCCGCAACGTCACGTTGCTGCTGGCGGCGTTGGCCGAGGTCATCGCCGCGTGACGCGGTCGCTGGCGGTGGCATGGACTCCCGACCCGGCGGCGATCGCCCACACCAACGTCGGTCGCTTCCAGCGGGTGCACGGCATCGCCACGTTCGACGAACTCGTCCACCGCTCGATCACGGAGCCCGAGTGGTTCTGGGATGCGGTCGTCGACTTCCTGGGCTTCCCCTTCGCCACGCCCTACACGTCCGTCCTCGACACCGACGCGGGTATCGAGTGGGCGACCTGGTTCGGCGGAGGGAAGCTCAACCTGGCCACCGCCTGTCTCGACCGGTGGGCCGACGCGACCCCGGATCATCGGGCCGTGGTGTGGGAGGGCGAGGACGGCGAGGTACGAGTCTTGACCTACGCCGAGCTCCGCCTCGAAGTCGACAGCCTGGCCGCACAGCTGAACATGTCAGGGATCCGGAAGGGCGACACCGTCGGCGTCTTCCTGCCGATGCTGCCGGAGACGGTGGCCGCGCTGCTGGCGTGCATGAAGATCGGCGCCGTCTTCCTGCCCTTGTTCTCCGGGTACGGGCCCGAGGCCGTCGCCACCCGGTTGCAGGACGCGGAGGCCAAGGCCCTCATCCACGCCGACGGCACCTACCGGCGCGGCGCGGTCGTCGACCTGATGCGGGTGGCGACCAAAGCATTGGCGTCGTGCCCGACGGTGACCACCACGATCGTCGTTCCTCGTATCGCCGGTGGCCGTGGATGGGTGCGTCGAGACGACGAGCCGTTCGCGGCGCGACCGGTCGACAGCGAACACACCCTCTTCATCGCATACACCTCCGGCACGACCGGGCGACCCAAGGGCAGCGTCGCCACCCATGCCGGTTTCGGCGTGAAAGTCGCCGAGGAAGTGGCCTTCCAGTTCGACGTCGGCCCCGACGACACGTTGTTCTGGTTCACCGACATGGGGTGGATCATGGGCCCGTGGGAGGTCGTCGGCACCCTGGCCAATGGTGCGACGTTGGCGATGTACGAAGGCGCGCCCGACCATCCGGCGCCTGACCGTTTGTGGTCGTACCTGTCGCGTCACGCCGTCACTGTCCTTGGCATCGCCCCGACGTTGATCCGGGCGATGATGCCCCACGGCGACGAGCACGTCACCCGTCACGACCTGTCGAAGTTACGCATCCTCGGGTCGACGGGGGAGCCGTGGAACGAAGACCCCTGGCGTTGGTATTTCGAGGTGGTCGGCGGCGGACGCTGTCCGATCATCAACATCTCCGGGGGCACCGAGGTCGGTGCCTGCTTCCTCTCGCCCCACCCCGTCGAACCGATCAAGGTCATGTCGCTCGGGGGCCCGGCGCTGGGCATGGCTGTCGACGTGTTCGACGAGAACGGCCATCCGGTGCGTGGCCAGGTCGGAGAACTCGTCTGCACCCAGCCGTGGCCGGGAATGACGAGGGGACTGTTCAAGGATCCCGAGCGCTACCTCGAGACCTACTGGTCGATGTTCCCCGGGGTGTGGCGCCACGGCGACTGGGCGTCGATCGATGACGACGGCGACTGGTTCCTGCACGGTCGCAGCGACGACACGATCAAAGTCGCAGGAAAACGTCTCGGTCCTGCGGAGGTCGAGTCGATCCTGGTGTCGCACCCGGCGGTGATCGAGGCCGCAGCCGTGGGCATCCCCGATGACGTGAAGGGCGAGTCGCTCTGGTGCTTCGTCGTGCTCGGCCCCGATCCGGCCGTCGCGGCGTCGGACGAACTGCGGGCCGAACTCGTCGCCCTCGTGGCCGAGCGGTTGGGTTCGTCGTTCCGACCGTCGGCCGTGCGCTTCACCTCCTCGCTCCCCAAGACCCGAAACGCCAAGGTGTTGCGTCGAGCCATCCGGTCAACCGTCGTCGGCGAGGACGCCGGCGATCTGTCGGCCCTCGAAGACCCGGCCACTCTCGAGGCCATTCGGACGGCGACGTAGATGTTGCGCTCGACCCCCTTCGCCATCACCGGACGCCGGGTGATCCTCCGACCCCTGCAGGCATCGGACTGGGAGGCGTGGCGCGATGTGCGTCTGCGCTGCCGCGAGTGGCTGGTGAAGTGGGAGCCCCGGGCCTCGGCCGGCTACCCCGATCCGGCCGAGGACCGCCGTGCGTTCGGCACCCGCTGCGGCGCCCGCGACCGCGAGCGGGAGATGGGATCTGGCTACGGGTTCGGCATCTTCGTCGAGGGTCGGTTCTGCGGGGAGATCAACCTCAACAGCATTCAGCGGGGGCCGTTCCAGAACGCCTACATCGGGTACTGGATGGACGAGGCGATGGCGGGCAACAGCTACACCCCGGAGGCGGTGGCCGTGCTGTTGCAGTTCGCCTTCGAAGAAGTCGGCCTGCATCGGGTGCAGATCTCGATCATTCCCCGCAACGGAGCCAGCCGCCGGGTGGTGGAGAAGCTGGCCATCCGCAGCGAGGGCATCGCCGAGCGTTACCTCGAGATCAACGGGACCTGGGAGGACCACGTCCGTTTCGCCATCACCAGCGAGGAGTGGTCGGTGCGGCGCGACGAGATCCGACAGGACTGGATTCTCCGCGACTGAACGCTGCTAGAAGGCGAGGGCCCCGGCCTGGTCCTTGAGCAGGAACACCAGGGCACCGACGACGATCAGAATGGCGACGAGGACGAGAATCGAGCCCCCCTTGGCCTTCTGTTCGAACGCACCTTCGACGGTGACCGGAGGGCCGCCCGGCTCGATCGAGACGGTGAACGGCAGGCGGCGCTGGCCCTTACTGGGGTTCTTCTTCCTCGCCGCCACCCGCACGAGGCCGGTGGCCGTCGCCCCGGGCTCGACGTCCATGGCGTCGGGATCGGCGTCGAAGACGAGCAGCTCGTCCGGATCCTCGGCGTGGATCTCGACGTGCACCGGCGCGTTGCCGGTGTTGGTGATCTCGATGCGGTGCACGGCCTTGCGCTTGCCCTCGGAGGTGCGGGGCACGAGGCGGCCCTGCACGGCCGAGAAGCCGGTGATCTGGACCGAGCCCTCTTCGACGATCGACGACTCGGGGTCTTCCTGCGACGAGACCCGCACGCCGTAGGGGATGAGCCCGGCGGTCACGGCCGACGTCCGAGGGGGTGAGAAGTGGATCTCGATCGTCTGTTCCGCCCCCGGGAACAACGACAGCACGGCCGGCACGGGACGGGCCCACGCGCTGGCGTCGCCCACGAGGTTGACGGCGAACTGGTCGACGACGGTTCCGGTGTTGCGGACGACGACTTCGACGACGACTTCGGAGCCGGGCTGGGCGGTCACCACGGGGGTGAGGATGTTGAGGGTGGCGGCCATTGCGACGAGACGCTACTTGGAGGGGGTCGTGCTGCTGATGGAGCTCTGCATCGCCGCCAGTCGCTCGCGGAAGGCCGGCTGGTTGAGCGACCAGACCTGGGCGACGAGCTCGGCCTCGACGGCGCTCGGGTGGTCGTCCAGACCGGCAACCTCCGACATGGTCGCCTTCACCCGGGCCGCCAGATCTCTGGGCGCGGCTGCGGCTTTGGCCGCCAATTCGCCGGCAACGTCGAGGAGCGCGTCGTCATCGACGCACTTCCAGACGAGCCCCGCGGCCTCGGCCTGGGAGCCGTCGAGCACTTCGCCGAAGACGACCATGGCCTTGGCCACCTGCGGGCCCACGATGCGTTGCAGCATCCAGGTATGACCGCCGCCAGGGTGGAGTCCGAGCTGAAGGAATCGGGTGTCGAACCGGGCCCGCCGGGCGGCGATGCGGAGGTCGCAGCAGAGGGCCAGATTCATCCCGGCACCGACGGCGGCACCGTTGACGGCGGCGATCGTCGGGAGGGGCGATCGGCCGACACGGAGGAACCCCTCGTAGATGGCGCGCAGTCCGTCCTCCTGGGAATCGCCGAGATGACCCAGGTCGGCGCCGGCGCAAAAGGCGGGTGCGGCTCCGGTCACGATCACGGCGCCGACGTCATTGCGGCTCTCGAGGTCGTCGAAGGCCGCAACCATCTCGTCGACCAGCGGGAGGGTGAGGGAGTTGCGCCGCTCGGGGGCGTCGAGGGTGACGGTGGCGAAGCGGCGTTCGGAGTCGACGTCGACGCGCAGCAGATCGGGCACGGCTCAGACCTCGCGGAGGACGGCGGGGGAATGGCGGAAGAAGTTCTCGACGTCGCGCTCGTAGCGGTAGCCGGGCTGATCGCCCAGCGTCTTGCGGAGCCGACTGGCCTCGGCGAACGACTCGACGGCGCCGGCCGAGGTGTAGCGATACGAGAATCCCGCCTGCTTCAAGCGGCGATTGTCGACGCCTCGGCCGTAGCGCAGCAGGGCCAACAGCTCGGGAGGGAGATCGAGCAGGCCGAGCATCCCGAGCGGTGCGGCGGCCAGACCGGTGAAGACGGGTGAGAGGGGAACGAGACGTTGCCCGCAGATCGAGGCCACCTCGCTCCAGGGCAACTTCCCGTCGCCGGCCACGTTGAAGGCCCCCGGCACCTGACTGGTCATCACGTACTCGATCGAACGGACGACATCGACCTCGTGCACGAACTGCAGAAGGGGGTCGAACCCGAGGATGCTCGGCGCCACGGGCAGTTGCAGCATCTTGGTGAACGGCGTCTCGATGTCGGTGCCGAGGACGTTGGAGAAGCGCAGCAGGCTGACGGCGACGTGAGGGTTGTCGTCAGCGAAATCGCGCAGGTAGTCCTCGACCTCGAGGAGCGATCGCTCGACGCGCGTCTTGGGCGAGTGCACTCGGCTCGCCTCCTCCTTGAACCACGCCGGGTCCTGGTAGGAGCTGCCGTAGACCAGCGTCGACGACTTCACGACCACGGTGCGCACCGAGCTGTCGGGCGCCCCCGCGGCAGCCAGGAGGTTCATCGTTCCGATGACGTTGACCTCGTGGAGCTGGCGGCCAGTTGCGTGGGTCGAGTCGACGATGAGGAACGTGTGGAGGATGGTGTCGACCTGTGTCGCCCGCACGATGCGCGACAGGATCGAGTAGCTCTGATCGGCGCGCACGTATTCGGTGCGTTCGAGCGGCACCTGGGGCTCGTCGACACCGAGCCCGACGATCATCTCGACGTCGGGGTCCTGCTCGAGCGCCTGGGCG
>JBKJLU010000157.1:0-3211 GCA_046596815.1 Acidimicrobiales bacterium
GAAGTGTTGGTCAACAACGCCGGCATCACCCGCGACGGGCTGCTCATGCGCATGAGCGACGACGACTGGCAGGCCGTGTTGCGCACCAACCTGGACGGCGCGTTCCACACCATTCGACGGGCCACGCCCAAGATGATGCGGGCCCGATTCGGTCGCATCGTGAACATCGGCTCGGTGTCCGGATCGGTCGGCGGCGCCGGACAGGCCAACTACTCCGCGGCCAAGGCCGGCATGATCGGCCTGACCCGGGCCACCGCCCGCGAGCTGGCGTCGCGCGGCATCACCTGCAACGTGGTGGCGCCCGGACCGATCACTACGGCCATGACCGACGCGCTCGCCGAAGGCCGTCGCGACCAACTTGTTGCCGCCGTGCCGCTGGCCCGTTTCGGCAGCCCCGAGGAGGTGGCGGCTACCGTCGCCTTTCTCGCCTCTGACCTCGCCGGCTACATCACCGGTGCCGTCGTCCCCGTGGACGGCGGTCTCGGTATGGGCCACTAGACCCGACCAATCAAAGTTTCCCCAAGACCCCATTTCAAGGAGAGTTTCGTTATGGATCGCGACGCCGTGTTCGCCCACCTCAAGTCCGCCGCCGTCGAGGTGCTGGGCGTCGATGAGAGCGCCGTCACCGAGGACGCCAAGTTCAAGGACGATCTCGACGCCGACAGCCTCGACCTCGTCGAGTTCGTCATGGCCCTCGAGGAGAAGCTCGACATCACCGTGCCCGAGGAAGATCTCGAGGGCGTGGAGACCATTGGTCAGGCCCTCGACCTGATCGCCGGCAAGGTCGCCGCCAAGGCATGAGTTCCCTTGACCGCAAGCGCGTGGTCGTGACCGGCATGGGCGTGAAGACACCCGCCGGCAACGACCTCGACACCTTTTGGAACACGATCCTGCGCGCCGAGTCGCAGGCGGCCCCGTGGACCCTGGTCGACGGGGACGTGCTTCCGGTCAAGTTCGGTTGCGAGGTCAAGGACTTCGACCCGACGGAGTACCTCAACGTCAAGGAGGCCCGCCGGCAGGACCGTGTCGCCCAACTGGGCTTCGCCGCCGCCGTCGACGCCGCCAAGCAGGCCGGCGACATCGGTGCCGATCCGGCCCGGTGCGCCGTCGTGACGGGCACCGGAGTGGGCGGGCTCATCACGCTCGAATCCCAGGTCACCCAGTTCGTCGAGAAGGGCGCCGACCGGGTCAGCCCGTTCCTCGTCCCGATGATGATGACCAACGCCACCGGCGGCCTGATCAGCATCCAGTTCGGATGGACGGGTCCCTCGCTGACCGTCACCACGGCGTGCGCGGCCGGCGCGAACGCCATCGGCGAGGCCGGGCGCCTCATCCGCGAGGGCTCGGCCGACGTGGTGCTGGCCGGTGGCGTGGAGACCTGCATCACGCCCACCGCCATCTCGGCCTTCGCCCGCATGGGCGCGCTGTCGAGCCGAAACGACGACCCCAAGCGAGCTTCCCGTCCGTTCGACGCCGACCGCGACGGCTTCGTCATGGGCGAGGGCGCGGCCTTCCTCGTGCTCGAGGAGTACGAGCGGGCGGTCGCCCGCGGCGCCACCATCCTCGGAGAGCTCCTCGGCTACGGCCGCAACTGCGACGCCCACCACATCACCGCACCCTCGCCCGGAGGCGCCGGCGCCGTCGCCTGCATGTCCCTGGCTCTCGAGGACGCAGGCCTCACGCCGGCCGACGTCAACCACATCAACGCCCATGGCACCTCGACACCACTCAACGACGCCGCGGAGTCCGAAGCCGCATCGAAAGTCTTCGGGGGCAATCCGCCGCCCGTGACATCGATCAAGGGCGTGACGGGGCACACCGTCGGCGCCGCCGGCGCCGTCGAGGCCGTCGCCGCCATCCTCACCCTGCGCAACCGCAAAGTCCCGCCGGTCGCCAACTACGAGACCCCTGACCCCGAGATCCACGCGGACATCGTTCACGGCGAGCCTCGCGAGATCGGCGACGGTGTCGCCCTCTCGAACTCCTTCGGTTTCGGCGGTCACAACGCCTCGCTCGTCCTCGGCCTGGGCTAGCCCGACCCGATGAGCGCGCCCGCGCCCCCCGTCCTCCCGGTCGCATCCGGCCGGGGTGGCGCGGTCGAGGCCGAGATTCGGCTGCTCGGCGGCGACGGCAACCAGGTCGGTTGGTTTCGCCTCGAGGGCGGCAAGCACCGGGGCGCAGTCGGCACCGTCGAGGGTGAGACCATCTCGCGGCTCGTCACCACGGCCGTCGACGCCGGCGTTCCCATCGTCGGCATCATCGCCAGCTCCGGGGCCGACATCGACGAAGGGGTATCCGCCCTCCATGCCTGGGGCGGCATCGCCATGGCTCTGGCGGCGGCGAGTGGCGTGGTGCCCATCGTCTTGGTCGTCACCGGCCCGGCCGTCTCCGGCCCGGCGCTGTTGCTCGGACTGGCCGACGTCGTGATCATGACCGAAGGCTCGTTCGCCTACGTGAGCGGGCCCGATGCCGTCGAACGCTTCACCGGTGTCGGCGCCACCCACGAGTCCCTCGGCGGGTCAGAGATGCACGCCCTGCGGAGCGGGGTGGCGACGCTGTTGGCCGCCGACGAGGACGAGGCCCTCGCCCTCGCCTTCGACGTGTTGTCCTTCCTCCCGGCCAACAACGGCATCCACCCGCCGGTGTTCAGCTTCGACGATCCCGTCGATCGTCCGGTGCACCATGCGGCCGAGGCGGTGCCGGCCTCGACGATGGCCTCCTACGACGTGCGTCGCGTCATCGACGACCTCTGCGACGACGGATGGTACCTCGAGTTGAAGGCGCGCCACGCCCCGAACGTGGTCACAGCCCTCGGACGGATCGGCGGCCACCCCGTCGGTTTCATCGCCAACCAACCCTCCCAGCTCGCCGGCACGCTCGACATCGAGGGATCGCAGAAGGCCGCCCGGTTCGTGCAGTGGTGCGATGCCTTCGGCCTTCCGCTCGTGTCACTGGTCGACACGCCCGGGTTCCAACCCGGGAAGGACATCGAGTGGCGCGGGATGATCCGTCACGGCGCCCAACTCGTCCACGCATATGCGGCGGCCTCGGTGCCCCGAATCGCGGTGATTCTGCGCAAGGCCTACGGCGGTGCCTACATCGTCATGGACTGCAAGACCATGGGCAACGATCTGTGTGTGGCCTGGCCTCGGGCCGAGATCGCCGTCATGGGCCCGCCCCAGGCCGTCCAGGTGCTGCACGGTCGGCGCCT
>JBKJLU010000392.1:0-3680 GCA_046596815.1 Acidimicrobiales bacterium
GTCGGGCGTTCGTAGACCTCCACCCGCGGTCCGATCTCCACGATCTTGCCGAGGTACATCACCGCCACCCGGTCGGAGATGTGACGCACGACGGACAAGTCGTGGGCGATGAAGACGTAGGCCAGACCGAGATCGGCCTGCAGATCCTCGAGGAGGTTGATGACCCCCGCCTGAATCGAGACGTCCAGGGCAGACACGGGCTCGTCGAGCACGATGAGTTCGGGGTCGAGGGCGAGGGCGCGCGCGATGCCGACCCGCTGGCGTTGGCCACCCGAGAACTCGTGCGGATAGCGATTGACATGCTCGGCCTTCATGCCCACCTTGCGCAAGAGGTCGGCCACCTGGTCCTTGATCTTCGACCGATCGAACCCGTGCACCCGAAGCGGTTCGGCCACGATGGCCCCGACGGTCATGCGCGGATTGAGCGATGCGTACGGATCTTGGAAGACCATCTGGAGGTCGCTCCGCATGCGGCGCATCTCGCGTGACTTTGCCGCCATCACGTCAACCCCTTGGAACAGCACCGACCCGCTCGTCGCCGGAAGCAGCCGCAACAACAACCGTCCGGTCGTCGACTTCCCACAGCCCGATTCCCCGACCACTCCGAGCGTCTCGCCCTTGCCGACGTCGAAGGTGAGACCGCAGACCGCGTGAACCTGTCCGGTCTGCCGCTTGAGCAGGCCCTCACGGATCGGGAAGTGCTTGACCAGATCTCGTACCTGGAGAATTGCCTCGGTCGCCGGTCGGCTCTCGATGCCACCGGCCTGAGGATTTGTCGGGGTGTCGACGGCGGTCATACCTGGGCGACGGGCTGGAGGTCGCCCGGTTTGGTCGTGCGCAGTTCCTCGGCGAAGTGGCAGGCCGAGCGATGATCGTCCGCTTCGATGACCCGGAACTCGGGGATCGCCGTCGCGCACGGGTCGGGCAGTTTCCTGAACTCACACCGCGGATGGAAAGGGCATCCGGTCGGCACGTTGATCAAGGACGGCGGCTGCCCCTTGATGCGGTGGAGGCGCATGCCTTCGGCATCCTGGTCGAGCCGAGGCAGAGAGGCCAGCAGCCCGAGGGTGTACGGGTGGCGCGTCTCGTAGAAGATCTCGTCGACCGACGCCAACTCAGCCGAGCGCCCGGCATACATGACCATCACGCGATCCGCGACGCCCGCCACCACCCCGAGGTCGTGGGTGATCAGCACGATGGCCGAGTTGGTGCGCTCTTGCACTCGCTCGATCACGTCGAGCACCTGGGCCTGGATGGTCACATCGAGGGCCGTCGTCGGCTCGTCGGCGATGAGCACGTCGGGGTCGTTGGCCAACGCCATTGCGATCATGGCCCGCTGACGCATACCGCCCGAGAACTCGTGGGGAAACTGGTCGACCCGTTTCGAGGGGTTGGGCGTACCCACGAGGTCGAGGAGGGCGATGGCGCGATCGCGGAGCTCGCCCTTGCCGACCTTGGGGTTGTGCACCTGGATCGCCTCGGAGATCTGGGCTCCGACGGAGTAGACGGGATTCAACGCCGCGAGGGCGTCCTGAAACACCATGGCGATCTTGGCGCCGCGCAACACGTTCATCTCTCGGTCGCGAAGCGCAAGCAGGTTCTGACCCCGGTAGAGGACCTGACCGGTGATCCGCGCCCGTTTGGGTAACAGGCCGAGAATGGCGAGCGAGCTCACGCTCTTTCCGGAGCCCGACTCCCCGACGATTCCGAGCACCTCGTTGGGATAGACGTCATACGACAGCCCGTCAACGGCCTTGACGACGCCATCGTCGGTGGGAAACTCGACGTGGAGGTCCCGGATCGACAAGACGGCGCCCGGCGGCTGATCGGACAGCACCTCGCGCGTGACGGTCAAATCCCGTTCGGCATCGGGCATGCTCACTTGCCGGACTGGGGATCGAGCGCATCGCGCAGGCCGTCGCCGAGGAAGTTCGCCGCCAAAATCGTCAGGAAAAGCGCCAACCCCGGGAAGTAGATGAGGTAGGCGGTCGAGCTGCCAACCGAGTTCTTCGACTGGGCGATCATGTTGCCCCACGAGACATCGGGCGGATCGACCCCGAAGCCCAAGAACGACAGGGTCGACTCGATGAGAATCGCTCCGCCGACGACGAGGGTGAAGTTGACGATGATCGGTCCCACGGTGTTCGGGAGCATGTGGCGGAAGATGATGCGCGACGACGAGCAGCCGATGGCCTTCGCCGCCTCGACGAACTCCTTTTCTTTCAACGACAGAAAGACGCCGCGAATGACGCGGGCGATCGTCGTCCAGAAGATGAGCGAGAGAATCAGGATGATCGTGCTCGTCTTCCCGCCGAGGCCCTTCTGGGCGATCATCAGGATGGCCAGGGCGGGAATGACCAGCACGAGGTCGGTGATGAACATCATCGCCTTGTCCATACGTCCGCCGATATAGCCGGCGATGGCGCCGATGGCCGTGCCGATGGCCGTCGAGAGAAGGGCAACGAGCAGCCCGATGACCAGCGACACGCGGGCGGCGTACAGCACCCGGGTCAGCTGGTCGCGACCGAGCTCGTCGGTGCCGAACCAGTGAGCCGACGACGGGCCCTGGCGGGCCTGGCTGAGCGTCTCGCCCGTCAACTTCGGCGTGAGCTCGTAGGGGGCCAGCTGGGGGGCGAACAGCGCGGCGAGGTAGAAGAGCACCAGCACCACCAGCGCCACGACCGCGAGCTTGTGGTGCAGGAAGCGACGAAGGATCAACGACCACTGCGAGCGAGCGACGGCCCCGTCGGCCTCGATCGGATCCTCGGCATCCTTTGCGTAGTCGGCTGCTTCGCTCATTGGTGCCTCACGCCAGCCGGATGCGGGGATCGAGGACGCCGTAGAGCAGATCTGCGAACAGGTTGAACAACAGCACGAAGGCGGCCGCCACCATCAGCCAGGGCAACAGGATGTTCGTGTCGCCCTGCAGAAGGCTGTTGAGGAAGAGCTGCCCCATGCCCGGCCAACCGAAGATCGACTCGGTGACGATCAAGCCCCCGAACAACGCCCCCACGTCGATGGCCATGACGGTCACCAGAGGGATCAGTGCGTTGCGCAGTCCGTGCTTGAGGAGCACGCGATGACGAGGCACGCCCTTCGCCCTTGCCGTACGGATGTAGTCGGCCGACATGACATCGAGCATCGACGACCGCTGGTAGCGACTCCATCCGGCGACCAGCTGAACGGAGAGCGTCAGCACGGGGAGGATCAGGTGGCGGATGTAATCGAGCATCCCGCCTCCGGAAGAACTGCGAATGCCCACCGAGTAGAGCAACGGCTCGTCGAGGTTGAACCAGCCCTTGGGTCGGAACACCACGAAGTCGATGGCCAGAAGCGCGAAGAAGAACGCAGGCATCGCCAACCCCATGAACGAGAAGCTGGTGAACGCGTAATCCAGCGCTGAGTACTGGCGCGCCGCCGAATACACCCCCACGGCGACGGCGACCAGGGCGGAGAAGAGAATTCCCCAGACGATCAGCTGCGTGGTGTTCCAGAGTCGGCCACGGATCTCGTCGCTCACGCTTCGGCGCGAAACGAAGCTTTCGCCCCAGTCGCCCTTCACGAAGCCGGTTGCCCAGGTGATGTACTGGGCGGGTAGCGGCTTGTCGAGGCCGAGTCGCTTGGTCTCGCGCTCGATGACGCCCTGATCGCGGCTCTGGGCGAGTCGGGCAGTCGGGTCG
>JBKJLU010000080.1:0-4984 GCA_046596815.1 Acidimicrobiales bacterium
CGACCCGACCGCCGTCACGACGACGGGCCGCGCAGATCCACAGGCCTTCCGGCCATTCGTCACCCGACACGGCCTGCAGGACCTCGGCCCGCTCGCCGATGTCGATGCGACCCTCGGGGAGCAGCGTCATCGTGGCCGAACCGGGGCGGAAGGCCCACGGCCGGCGCACGGCTCTGACGATCAACGACGGCGCCGGCAGTCGCCACGGTCGCAGGAGGTCGCGAGGGGAGAACTCGGGAAACTCGGGGGCCTCGCCGCCGAGTTGTTCCATCAGTGGCGCACCTTCGACCGAAAGGGGGGCCTCGACCGCCCACGCCGCCAAATCGGAGGCCGAGACCCCGATGCGCAGAAGGGTGCCGGTGACCGAGCCGGCGGACGAGCCGACGATGACATCGGCCGTACGCGGATCCCATCCGAGGTCGTGTTCCAGAGCGGCGAGGGCGCCGGCGTGGAATGCCTGCCCGACAATTCCTCCAGCTCCGAGGACGAGTCCGATGCGTGCCATGGGCGAAAAGTTACCCCCGGTCCGTTCGTAGGCCTTTTTGCACCTTGCCGTCAGGTCCGGCGACCGCCACGGCCACCTTCCGTTCGTGGTCGGTACCGAACCAGACGGTCTCGCCCACTCGGATCGAGTCGGCCAAGCCCTCGGGGAGATCCACGTCGCAGAACCCTTGGCGGGGATCGCCATCGGAGCGTTGGGTCACGTTGCGAACGACGGTGGCCGTGGGGCCGTCGACGGCGGTCACCGTGCCGTTCCACCACCGCCAGACGATGGTCCGGTTGTCGGCATCGACGGCTACCAGGTCGCCGGGCCGAACCTTGACGGCGTCGAGAACTTCGGGCGAATACGCGGCGAACGACGTCGTGCCGTCGAGGTGCTCGACGTTGCAGCCGAGCGGAGTGCACGAACGCGCAACGGCGAGAAACCTCTCGGCGCTCGGCGAAGGAGGGGAAGCGGCGGAGGACACAGGCACGGCGGGCTCTCTCTTTGGTTCGTTCTCGCCGAGTTCGACGGCAAGGGTTCGGTAGGCCGATGCGAGCGACGACGACACGGTGCTGCGAGTGACACCCATGGCCTGGGCCACCTCGGCCTCGGTCATCCCGGCGACGTGGCGTAGGACGACCGTGGTTCGTTGGCGGATGGGCAGCTGGCCCACGACCATCCAGGCCTCTTCACCTGGAGGCGGCGTGGTCGTCGGCCGGACGAACGCCGCCAGGACGGATTCCTCCCGATTGGCTCGGCGGAGTTGCCGTCGAGCCTCGTTGACGGCCACGCGGTACACCCATCCGGTGGGCGACTTCATGGCCTGTACCTGCTCCCAGGAGGCGAACGCCTTGGTGCACGCTTCGTCGAGCGCATCGCACGCGAGCGCCTCCGGACGGACGGCTCGCACGACGGCCTCCGCCAGTCCGGGATGGTTCGTCCGGTACCAGTCGGCGAAGGACGCCTCGAGGGAGAAGGGTGATGTCGTCATCTGCATCACCCCTCTGAGTCCCGGGGGACCCCGTTTTGCCGAGTGATGTCCGAAAACTTCTGAGTCAGGCTGCGGTCTTGCCGTAACGGCGACGAAGTCGGCGACGTTCGGGCTCGGTGTGCCCGCCCCACACGCCGTCGTTCTGGCGCGTCCGAATGGCGAAGTCGAGGCAGGCCTCCCGGACGGGGCAACCCGCGCAGATCTCCAGCGCCGGACCGGTGTCGGCTTCGGCGTCAGGAAAGAAGAGCTTGGTGTCGAGGGTTCGACAGGCGGCGTCCGCCTTCCAATCGAGGTTCCGGGTCGGCATGGGTTCCTTTCGAGGTACTGGTGTCCAACCAGAACCCGGGGAGAGGCATTCCCGGTCGTTCAGGCGAGCAATCCGAGTGTTTTCAGGCCAGCATCAGGCCGGCGCGGTCTTCACCACCGGCTGGTAGTCGATTCCAGCGACGGCGTTCCCTTTGTTCCCGTTGCGACCCCCCGAACGCAGAATGTGTCGGTAGTGATGCCCTCCGTGTTCGTCGAGGAAACCTCGGTCTTCAGGCGGATTTCGCCCCGGGTCCGCCATACTGGAGCCGTGGGAGGTGTGGCGCGGGAGCCGGAGACTCGGGGTGCCTCGGCGGAACTGAAGAGGAAGTTCGTCGACTACGCCGCCACCCGTGATCTCGGGCTGCGCGACGAACTGACGCATGCGTACCTGCCGCTGGCCGCGTCGCTGGCCGGCCGTTATGCCGGTCGTGCTGAGCTCGACGATCTGACGCAGGCCGCCAACCTGGCCCTCGTCAAAGCCATCGATCGGTTCGACCCGAGTCGTGGGTTCGAGTTCACGACCTTTGCCTGGGCGACGATCAGCGGCGAGCTGAAGCGCCACCTGCGCGATCGCTCGTGGGGTCTCCGGGTGCCGAGACGAGTGCAAGAGCGGTTCCTGATCACCGCCAGAGCCGCGGAAGACCTCCACCAGCAGCTGGGCCGCCCTCCGACGGTGGCCGAACTCGCCGAGCGGACGGGTCTCGACATCGAGGCGACGATCGAGGCGTTGGAGGTGCGGTCGATGCACCGCCTGCCTTCGCTCGATGCCCCGATCCAGGGAGGCGACGGAGAGACCGCCGACCATGGACACGTCGACGACGCCTTCGACCACGCGGATGATCGGGATCTCGTCGAACGCCTGGTGAGCCAGCTCCCGGCCCGAGAGCGTGAGCTCTTGCGCCTGCGCTTCGGCGAACAGCTCACCCAGTCGCAGATCGCCGAGCGCATCGGGGTTTCCCAGATGCATGTCTCACGTCTCTTGGGGGCCACCCTCGCCCAACTCCGCGACCTCGCGACCGAGCGGGCTCCGGTCTGATGCCCGAGCGCGAGATGATGCATCTTCCCGCCGACAGCTCGAGCCCGCGCCGCGCCCGGCAATTCGTCGATGAGGTGCTCCACCGGTGGCAGCGGGATGGCGCCATCGAACGAATGGCGTTGATCGCGTCGGAACTCGTGACGAACGCCGTCCAACATGCCCGGACCGAGATCACGATCGAGCTCTCGGCCGTGGACGCGATGCTCCGGCTCGAGGTGTTCGACCGGGGGAGGGGCCGGCCCCAGTTTCTCGATTCCGACCCAGCAATCCCGGGAGGGCTCGGCCTTCCCATCGTCGAGGGACTGGCGGCCTCGTGGGGTGTCACCGCCGGCGAAGACGGCAAGGGCGTCTGGGCCGAGGTCAACGGCTAAGCGGGCACCTCGAACCAGATGTGTTTGCCGTCGATCGTGGGGACGACGCCCCAAGCGTCCGACATGGCCTCGACGAGGAACAAGCCGCGACCGCTGGTCTGGTCGAGGGTCGGAGGGAGCACCTCGGGTAGGAGCCGAGAACTGTCGCCGACCTCGACGCGAACGCGGGTGCCGTCGAAGCGCAGTACCACGGTGAACGCGCTCTGAGCGTGGCGGACGGCATTCGTCGCCAGTTCGCTGACGAGCAACTCGACGTCGCCGTCGAGCAATTCCGGCATGCGCCAACTCCGCAGCACGCCGGCGACGAACCTTCGAGCCTCGGCCGAGCTGCGGGGATCCACCGGCAGCTGGATGCGCGCCTCGCGAGGCGGCGACGGTCGCTGGCTCCGCAACCCGGCGTACTCGTCGCCCACGGTCGGCCTCATGGTCTCTCCCGAAGTCGCCGGCGAGACCGGCGAATGGGCGATCTCGTCTCCGTCGTCATCACCCGGGTCGGGGACCCGCACGACGAGGAGGGCGACGTCGTCCAGGCGTCGTCCACCCGAGAATGCGAGTGATGCCTCGAGCACGGCGTCGCCGATCTCACTCGCCGATGCTCCGGCGTGATCGAGCAGCACCGCTGGCAGCGCCTCATCTCCGAACATCGCGCCCGTGTCGTCGCGTGACTCGGTGATGCCGTCGGTGAAGAAGACGATGGCGTCGCCGGGTCCGAGGCCGACACGGTCGTCGTCGACGAAGGCCACGTCGAAGAGTCCGATCAGGCTCCCCGCCTGGCCGCGAACGTCGATCCATCCCGAGCGTCTCACGACGATGGGCCGGGGATGGCCGCCGCACGACAACGTGACCCAGGCTCCGCAGTCGTCCAGCTCGATCGCCGCGTAGACGACCGAGCAGAAGCGACTGTCGGAGTCGGGCTCGGCCGTGATCACGCCGTTGAGTTCGCCAAGGACGTCCGAGGGCAGACGGGCATGTACAGCCGCGGCCCGCACGGCGTACCTGGCCAGGGTCGTCAGCGACGCAGCTTTCGCCCCCTTGCCGCAGACGTCGCCGATGCACAGGCCCCACTCGTGCGGCGAGATGCGGAAGACGTCGTAGAAGTCACCGCCGACGCCCACGTCGTCGTCGGCCGGCAGGTAATGCGCGTCGACTTCGAGTCCGGGGATGATGGGCGGCCGTGGCGGGAGGAGGCTGGCCTGCAGGGTGTTGGCGAGCTCGCGTAGATCGCGTTCGTTGCGGCGGTGGAAGGTGACGTCGCGGAAGTACCACGACCAACCGAGGTATTCGCCGGAGGGCCCGTGCAGTGGCGCTCCGTAGCGGTCGAGGATGCGCCCGTCCTGCATCTCGAGTTCGTCCTGCACCGCCTCGCTCGGGTTGGCGTAGACCTCGAGCACCCTCCGCAGGAACTCGTCGGGGTCGACGAGTCGTTCCATCGCCGCGCGAAGCGCAGCTTCGTCGTCGCCAGCGTCGAGCAGCTCGGGAGGGAACCGCCAGATCTCCGGGAACCGGGAGTTCCAGAACACCATGCGTCCGTCGGTCGAGACGATGAGCAGGCCGTCCGGACTCGCCTCGGCCTGTGCGGCCATCAGGGCGAAGCGCTCGTCCGTCGGTTGCACGCCTCCATTGTGCAGCGCGATCCCATCCCCCATTCGCGGGATCGTGCCTGGTCCAATGGAGAGGTGAGCACTCAGCTGGACGTAGAGGTCGAATTCGCCACCAATCCCGAGCCGCGTTGCGCGTGCGTCCTCGTGCTCGATGTGTCCGGATCGATGTCGGGGCGCGCCATCGATGCGCTGAAC